>JAAYWN010000174.1 GCA_012516665.1 Erysipelotrichaceae bacterium | reverse complement strand
TCATTCTGCTCCTGTCTGCTCTTGCCTTTTCCTCTGGCTGCGCTGAAGAGCACCGATCCGCCGATGCCCGCCAGCAGGCCGAAGCTGTAAAGAATGTTCCAGATTGGCGCAATGATGGCCATGGCTGCTTATCCTGATGGACCATGGTACTGGCCGACCATGACCATGTCCACCACACCGTAGATCGATGAGGCAAAAGCACTGCCAAAAGATGCCGCTAAATACTTCAGGTAAATCTTTTTTAAATCTCCATGCAAAAAATCTGTCATATATTCCCTCCTATAAACAACAAACAAAAAGCCGGATGAGACAGCAGACATTTCAGTCTGCCACCTTATCCGGCTTGTTATTTCTATCGAATAACCTGCCTCCGAGTGAGCAATTGGTATATTAGCTTTTTGTTTTCAGAATGTCAATAAACTTTCTTCAGGCAGTCTGTTCCTGAGCTTTGGCGTGTGCCTTGCGGAACTTTTTGGAAAGGCCGTCCAGCTGTGCCATATCTGCTTCTGCCGGGGTGCTGGCCATACCAGCCTTCATATAATTGCGCATGACGCCGACCAATACGAACGGACGGACAAAGACAGAATGCAGGACGATCCAGCTGATCAAGGCAAACATCGCCGAGACGATCATCAATGCTGTTGTAGGATCAGCAGCTTCTTCACCCGTTTCACTGGCGGACGCAATGACCTGTGCTGCCCCTGAAACAAAGTCTGGGAAATTGCTGAATAAAGCATAGTAGCCAACGCCAAGCAGGCCGCCGATGATCAGCAGGGAAACAAGTCCCATGCCCAATACTCTGCCCATATTCTTGATCAGTGTCTTCCAATTTTTAAAATAGAGAACTGCTCCTTCACAAGTCGCTTTAAAAGCATTCTCATCCTTGCGGTAGAATACCCAGCCTAGGCAGCAGCTGCACAAATAGGCAACCGCTGTATTGATCAAAGCACTGACAGCACTGGTCACGCCTTCCACAGCTTCACCGCCGCCGGAAGCCAGACTGTTCAGTCCTCTTGTCAGTTCGCCGAAGATGCCATTGATCGTTCCCGTGATCGCGTAATAGACGGATACTGTAACAAATCTTTTCTTCACGATTGCTTTGCCTTCTTTGGATACATGCTCCGGCAGTTCATTCTCGACAACTGCTTTCGTGATCATTGCGATCTGCGCTGCTTTCAGCAGATAAGCAATATAATGAACGATCAGGCCAAAGATGATCAGGCCGACCACAAATCCTACGCCGAGACCTATCACATCGTCTGGTTTGAGCAGATAGCCAGCTGCTGTGCATGCGATCATCACGGCGATGCCGATCAGATAAACAAACAGACGCTGCCATGAGAAGGTAAATGTCCTGCGGAAAATTTCAAAATTGCTCATATGAGCTCCCCTCTTTATCGGCTGAGCTGATCGCTGATGCTTCTATTTCAAAGAGATACTATGCCGATACCGGCATACGATCATCTTCTACTTCCGGTTCGAGATCCATGGCAACACCATTGACCTTATATTTTTTCAGTATGAACATGGTCGTGGTCTGGGAAACACCCTCGACCGGTGCCAGCTTCTCACCGACAAAATCTGCGACTTCCCGCATCGTTTTTGCATTGACATTGACTAGAAATTCCGATCCGCCTGACATCAGATACAGGGAAGAAACTTCCGGGAACTTTGCAATGCGCTGAGCAATCTTATCATAGCCTGTATTGCGCTCTGGCTTTGCCGAAACAGCAATGACAGCATCGACATGCTCAATATTGGTCTTATCCCAATTGATCACCGTATGATAGCCGCAGATGATCTTCTCTTTTTCCAGACCATCTTTGGCAGCTTCTACATCTGTTTCTTTCTCGCCTAATACATCGGCGAGATCTGTCACTGTGGCTCTTGGATCATTGACCAGCAGCTGAAGCAGTTTATTTGTATCCATCATCATTCTCCTTTATACATATGATTCTCTTTTAAGAACTCTTCAATGCGCCGCATTGCTGTCTGCAGATGATCCAGACTGTATGCATATGAAATACGGGCAAAACCTTCCCCTGAAGCACCGAACGCCGTACCAGGCACAATAGCTACCTGCTTCTGTTCCAGCAGCTTCATGCAGAATTCATCACTGCTCATACCTGAGCAGGAAATATTCGGAAAGACATAGAAAGCACCCTTCGGTTCAAAGGTAGGCAGGCCCATTTCATTCAGCTTCCGTACACAGTATCTGCGGCGGAAATCATATTCCTGTCTCATCTTTTCAACTTCTTCATCCACCTTGACATTCAGTGCATCAATCGCCGCATACTGGGAAGTAGTCGGTGCCGTCATGATGCATGACTGATGGATCTTGATCATGGTCTTGATCAAAGGTCTAGGCCCGCAGGCATATCCTAAGCGCCAGCCGGTCATGGAATATGTTTTAGAGAAGCCATTGACGACGATCGTTCTCTCTTTCATACCGGGAAGATGCGCAATGCTTTCATATGGGGCATCACTGTAGATCAATGCCGCATAGATCTCATCGCTGATCACGATCACATTGGTATCCTTCAGCACTTGGGCAATCTCCGCCAGATCCTGATGTTCGAGGATCGCTCCAGTCGGATTGTTCGGATAGCTCAGTACAAGAAGCTTAGTCCTCGGCGTGATCGCTTTTTTGATATCGGCGGCCGTGACGCGGAAAAGATCTTTTTCTTTTGTAGCGATCGGGACTGCAACACCGCCCGTCAGCGTTGTAATTGGTTCATAGGATACATAGCATGGTTCTGGGATAATGACTTCATCGCCCGGCTCCACCATTGCCCGGATCGCCAGATCAATTGCTTCTGATCCGCCAACGGTCACGATCATATCATCAATGCCGTAATCCATATCATATTTCCGTTTCATATACGTGCTGATTGCCTGACGCAATGGCTTCAGTCCTGCATTGGCCGTATACTTTGTCCGGCCCAGTTCCAATGAATGGATCGCTGATTCGCGGATCGTCCAAGGTGTCTGGAAATCCGGTTCTCCGACGCCTAAAGATATGCATTCCGGCATATCCATAACAAGATCAAAGAACTTGCGGATCCCGGATGGTCTCATCGCCAAGGCAGTTTTTGACTGCAGCTTTTCATAATCCAACATATATTGCCATCCCTTCTGATTCTCTTTATTATACAATATTTCAGTATGTTTCAGAAAACATTTTCATTCTGATTTTAATTCAAAGATCATATCACGCAGCTGGGCCGCTCTTTCAAAGTCCAGAGATCCGGCTGCTTCTCTCATCTCTGCCTCCATATCAGCGATCAGTGATGCCTTGTCCTTCTTTGACATCTTCTGCTTCTTCTTGATATATTTGGCAGCCATTTCCTGCGTTTCTTTGCCATGGATCGCATCCTCGATCGGCTTGACGATCGTATGCGGCGTGATCCCATGTGCTTTGTTATACGCTTCCTGCACTGCTCTGCGGCGATTGGTTTCTTCAATTGCGAACTTCATCGAGTCGGTCATGACATCACCATACATATACACTTCACCATGTTCATTTCTGGCTGCTCTGCCGATGGTCTGGATCAGCGATCTCTGTGAACGAAGGAAACCTTCTTTATCCGCATCCAGGATGCATACAAGAGAAACTTCCGGAATATCCAATCCTTCTCTTAATAAGTTGATGCCGACAATCGCATCGATCTTGCCGGCACGCAGATCATGAATGACCTGTGTCCGTTCCAAAGTCTTTGTTTCATGATGAAGATAAGAGATATGATAGCCTCTTTCTTTAAGGTATTCGCTCAGGTCTTCCGCCATGCGGACCGTCAGGGTCGTGATCAGTACACGCTCATGCTTAGCAATACGATCATCCAGGGCCATGCAGATATCATCGACCTGCCCTTTGGTCGGTTTCACCGTGATGACCGGATCAACAAGACCTGTCGGACGGATGATCTGTTCTGTTACATGATGATCCACCTCATCCAGTTCATAGTCGCCTGGCGTAGCAGAGCAGTAAATGACCTGGTTGACCATGCCTTCAAATTCATCAAATTTCATCGGACGGTTGTTCAGAGCACTTGGCAGACGAAAGCCATATTCTACCAATACCTGTTTGCGCTGACGGTCGCCGTTGTACATGCCGCGGATCTGCGGCAGAGATACATGCGATTCATCTACGAACATCAGAAAATCCTTTGGAAAATAATCAAAAAGATTCCATGGCCGCTGACCTTCTTTACGTCCATCAATATGCATTGAGTAGTTCTCGATGCCGGAACAGTATCCATTCTCACGCAGTGCTTCAATATCAAAGCGCGTCCGCTGTTCCAGACGTTCTGCTTCCAAGAGCTTGCCATTGTTTTTAAAGTACTTCAGTCTCTCATCCAATTCTTTTTCAATATCATCACATGCACGCATCATGGATGCATGGCTGCGGGCATAGCCGGAAGCAGGAAAAATATTATAGAACTGATAGGCATTCATGGTGTGTCCGGTCAGCGGATCTACTTCGGTGATCCGTTCGATCTCATCGCCGAACATCTCAATGCGGATATTGAATTCATGTGTATAAGATGGTGTCAGATCAATGACATCTCCGCGAACGCGCATCGTTCCTCTTGCCTGATCCACATCATTGCGGGCATACTGCAGTTCAACAAACTTGCGCAGCAGTTCATTGCGCTCATACGTTTCACCGACCCGGATCGTCACGAACATATCGCGATACTGGACCGGATCGCTGGCCGCATAGATACAGGCAACGGACGCAACAACGATCGTATCCCTGCGTTCCAATAAAGAGTTCAGAGCAGATTCCCGGAACATATCCAGTTCTTCATTGATCGCTGCTGTCTTTTCAATATACATGTCATTTTTCGGCATATATGCTTCTGGCTGATAGTAGTCGAAATTTGATACAAAGTATTCTACCCGATTATGCGGGAACAGTTCTTTGAACTCTGAATACAGCTGTCCAGCCAATGTCTTGTTATGTGAAAAGACCAGGGTCGGACGATTCTCACGGGCAATGATATTGGCCATCGTAAACGTCTTGCCGGTACCTGTTGCGCCTTCCAATACCTGTTCTTTTTTTCCTTCATGAAGACCTGCACACAGTTCATCGATGGCTGCCGGCTGATCGCCGGTTGGATGATACGGTGAAACAAGTTCGAACTTATTTTCCGTCATGCAGGATCTCCTGTGCCTTCTTCAGCTGCGTATCATGATTGCTTGTCGTGCCCCAATCCATTCTGACCGCCGAGATCAATGCCTCATAGGCCGTTTTGTTCAGGACGCCGTCAGCAGTTAATGCATGGTCGCTTTCAAATCTGCTCAGTGCTTCTTTTGAAGCCTCGGAGAAATAGCCATCCTGCCGATCCGGCGCATATCCCAGATAATCCAGGCACAGCTGCATGTCTTTTACGGCATCCGCAACAGAATCAAAACTGTAGGATTCATCATCTTCCATGCCTGCATATGCATTGTACAGGGCATCATGAAGACGCACGGTCTCATCCGGTGTGATACCGACGCCATTGACCCAAGTGCCATCCGGAGATACCCACTTGGCCGTTGTATACTTGATTGCCGAGCCATCGCTGAAAGTGCGTGTGACCTGCACCGTGCCTTTGCCATATGTTGTTGTGCCGACGATCGTTACATCATCCCGCTGCTGCTTCAGTGCAAGCGTCATGACTTCAGCTGCGCTGGCCGTATCGCCATTGACCAGAATGACGATCTGGTGAATGTTTGTCAGCTGGCCACCGCTGGTCCTGATCGTTTGATCCGGACCGCTGGCATACTGCTCGCTCATAACGGTTTCTCCCGACGGCAGAAATAAGGAAGCCACTGCAGCGACAGAATCCAGATAACCGCCGCCGTTATTACGCAGATCCAAAATCATCTTATCGCTTTCATCTACGGCAAGATCCTTCAGATATCCCTTCACTTCTTTGACCGTCCCTTCACCGAACTGTGCTAAGCGCAGATAGATCGTTCCGTCATCCAGTTTCTTGCCGAAGGCCGTAGCAGATACTGCTGCTCGCGTAATCTCAAGCGTCATATACTGTCCTTCACGGATAAAAGTTATACTGACTTTCGTTCCTTCATCCCCCTGGATCAAATCCTTGATATCGCTGCTCGACATACCGTCAATGACAGTTCCATCTATGGCATGAATAATATCACCTGCTTTTACACCGGCTTTTTCAGCTGGAGAATCCTTAAATACTTCTTCGATCATATTTGTATCGCCATTCTGAATGTAGCCAACACCGATGCCAACATAGTTGCGGTTGATCGACTGTGCAAAACTGCTCGTTTCTTCCGCGCTCATATATTCTGTATGAGTATCTTCTGAATTGCTGGTAATAGCGGTAAGTGCCTGATCTTTCAGGCGCTCATCCAAGTTATCAATAGAACTGCCGAAATACCAATCATTTTCCATGATCTTCAGTACTTCTGCGATCTTATCATCCGAAGACAGCCCAAAAGCCGCATTCAGACGGGAGCGGAAACTATTCAGAAAAGACATTGGCACTAAACTGCCGCCCAGCCAGCCAAGCAGAACACCGGCTATAACAACGATCACAAGCGCTCTTTTTAGGTGCTTGATCTTTTTCTGGGATTTCTTCAGTGCAAGTTCATCCGACCAAAGATGAACAGAGCCGCTGTTCTCAAGTTCAGTATCTTTCTTCTGGTCATCTGTTTTATTTTCTTCGCTCATATTCAGTTCCTTTTTCTAAAAAAGAGTCTCAGCAAGTGAGGCTCTTCTATTGTATTACAATTTGCGGATGTTATCGTGAAGTTCACTCACCGAAGACGGTCTCCGGACGAATACGGCATGGCGCGCTGTATCCAGCTTCACATCTTCGGCCATAGCCATCATAGCTTCCCGCCCAGCCGCAGCCGAAGCCTAAGTCACCATTCCAGGAAGCCAGCCAGGAAGAATAATCCGAAGCTGCGCCTAAATACGTCACTTCCACATGCGTATGCGGTCCTGTCGAGTTGCCGGAAGATCCAAGCTGTCCGATCTGATCTCCTGCACTGACGATCGTACCGGCAGCGATAGGTGAATTCAGAAGCATATGAGCATAGATCAATGCATAGAGGCTGTCGCCTACAATGCACAGTTCATAGACCTGGTTGCCGCCGCCCCATAGACCGCCCTGTGCTTTGCCGCAACCATCGCCTAAGTAGCCATAGCCGCAGCCATTTGCACTGGCAATGATCAGGCCATTGGCCGCTGCCACGATCGGTGTTCCTAAGGAAGCCGCAAAGTCATTGCCCAGATGGATCGTTACGCCATCCGGATAAGTCCAAGAGCCTGCACTGCGATAAGCGCCAGGCACTGGCCATGTCCAGCCATCAGATACCTGCGGTGTACCATCCTGAGCCGCCACCTGACTGAGCGTTTCCTTGATGGCATCGATATTGGAAGAAATACCGCCTTCAATCGCAAGCTGTTCTGCTGCCAACTGTGAAGCTGCCGCAGCTGCATTCTGTGCCTGCTGCTGCAGTGCAAGCAGATCATTCTGATCCGCCGTCAGCTGATCCTTCTGTTTTGTCTGATCATCCTGACTTGTTTTCAATTCAGTCTGCGCGGTCTGCAGTTCTTTCTTCTGCTGATCCTGCGTTTCGCGCATCGTCACCAGTTCATCACTGGAATTCTTATCACTTTCAGAAATAGCCTGCAGTCCCGAGATGATCCGGAACCAATCCTCCAAAGTGGAGGCGCCCATCAGAATATCCAAATACTTATTGATTTTCAATGAGCTCTGTTCATTGACCATTCTCTGTTTGATCTTAGTACTGATATCATCAATCTTTTTCTGCGTCGCATTGATCTCTTTCTGCTTCGCATCGATCTCTTTCTGCTTCGCATCAATCTGTGTCTGCAGATCATCGATCTTTGCCTGAACATTATTGATCTCTGTCTGTTTAGCATCGATATTCGTCTGCAGAGATTCTACCTGAGCCCTTGCTTCAGCAGCGTTTGATTCATAGAGCTTGCGCAGATCTTCAGCGCTCTGCAGCTGCGAAGCTGAAGAGCTCTTCTGATCATTTAAAAAACCACGGAATGCATCACATGCATCAGACAGATTGTTATCTGAATTGGTACAATAGTTAGTCATATCAGTAACATACACTTTGCATGCATCTGACTTATAGTTATCTGAATTGCTGCAAAAACTATTCCAATAATCTGTATCAGTATGCGGCGGATCTTCCGCCTGGATGACCTGCAGCGGGATCATGCATGCACACATGGCAAGTGCGGTCACCGTCTGGATCAGTCTTTTCATCTCTTCCACCTCAGATAGCGGGTAACCGAAAGCCAAGAACCAACAAAGCCGACAACGATCCCCATTAATAACAAAATACCGGAAATATAATAGACAAATGGGAATGGCTCAACCAAGTGGAACATATTGGAGAGCAGAATTCCGCCGGCACGATCGTACAGAACTAAATATCCCCATATTGTCGCGGCAATCGGGAGGATCGCTCCCAAGATGCCGATAATGATTCCTTCAATCAGGAATGGCGAACGGATAAAGCGATTGGATGCACCGACATTGCGCATGATCTCAATTTCTGTTGCCCGGGCTGTGATCGTCAATTTGATCGTATTCTGGATCAGGAAGATTGCCAGCAGCATCAGGCCGACAACTAAGACCAAGCCTACCTGCCGGATCTTTGCCATCGCATCAACAATCGATATCGTGCTCTGTCCGCCATAGTTGACCTGATAAATGCCCTTGCCATCGCTCTTCATCTGTGACAGTTCATCCGCAATGCTTTGGATCTTTGATCCATCCGCTGCTTTGACATAGAAAGCATCATGCATTGGGTTGTCGCTTCTGAATGGTTCAAAAGCTTCTTTTGTTTTTTCATCTGTAAATGAATCCAAATATGCATCGAATTCGGCGCTCTTTGGACTGAGCGTTACGCTTTCGACGCCATCGATCGCTTCAATTTCTTTTTTCAGCGAAGCTTCCTGATTTTCCGAATTATAATCGACCGATGCATAGATATCCAAAGACGATTCTATATTCTGCGTAAAGTTGTTGACGTTCCATGTCAATAACAGAAATATCGAAATGATCACCAAAGTGATCGTTACGGCAATTGCACTGGAAATAGACATGGCCCAATGCCTGCCTACCCCAGAAAATCCTTCTTTCAATGGTCTATTGATCATGACGGACATATCCTCCTTCCGCAAGATCTGCGACAATGTGACCGTGTTCCAGAACGACCGTTCTTCTGCGATAGCGATTTACAATTGACGCATCATGTGTGACCATGACAACTGTTGTGCCATATTTTTTATTGATCTCTGCCAGCAGGTCCATGATCTCAGCAGATTTTGCCGGATCCAGATTTCCTGTCGGCTCATCCGCGATCAATACCTTCGGCCGATTGGCAATCGCACGGGCGATGGTCACACGCTGCTGCTGACCGCCGGACAGTTCACGCGGAAAGCTGTCCCCTTTTTCTTCCAAACCGACAACTTCCATGACTTCCTTGACGCGCTTATCGATCTGTGCCTTTTTCATATTGATGACTTCCAAGGCGTAGCTGATATTTTCCGCAACTGTCTTTTCCGGCAGCAGACGGAAATCCTGAAAAACAACACCGATATTGCGGCGGTATACAGGGACCTGTTTCCGCTTTAATTTTCCTACATCAATGCCAACTGCTTTTACACTTCCTTTTGTCGCTATTTCTTCACCGTCTAAAAGCTTGATCAAAGTTGATTTTCCCGAACCAGTCGGTCCGATAATGTAAATGAACTCGCCCTGATTGACTTTCATGTTAATGTCGTATAAGGCATTGGTTCCATTTTTATAGCGCATGAATACATGGGAGCACTCTATCATAAACCCTCCTCACTAAAAAAACCGGATAATAAATCCATTAAAATTTTATCATATTCCGGTTGTTTTCGCTTAAATATTCGGTGAACTGTAAGTGAATCCTTCGCCATGCATATCGGATGCATCCGTTGTGATCACGAAGGCACGATCATCAATTTCACGAATGATGCCAAGGAGCCTTGTATACTGACGGCCGCTGACAACACAGAGAATTACTTTCTTCGGATCAGAGGAATAGCCGCCTTCCGCATCCAGCAGCGTGACCCCGCGGTCCAATTCTTTATTGATCGTATCCGTAATTTCCTGATAGGAATCAGAGATGATCTGTACGCTCTTGGCTGAAGATCCCTGTCCTGCTTCCAAGGTATAGCGGATACCTGCACCGGAAGCGAATACAGAGATCAGACCGATCAATGCCGCATTGAGATCATAGGCCAGAATGCCGATCAATACCGTCAGGCCGTCGGTAATAACAACCAAAGTCGAGATCTTCGCACCGGTGAGCTTATGCAGGATCAATGGCGGTACATCCATTCCGCCGGAAGAAGCACCTGCACGCATGATCAGGCCAATGCCGACACCGCCCAGCAGACCGGCATAGAAAGAAGCCAGCATCGGCGGTACGGAAATATTGAAATCTACCCAGCTCAGCAGAGTCGTGAATAGCGGATACAGCAGAGAAGAGAATGCCGTATTGATAGCAAATTCTTTGCCCAGCACTGCCCATCCTATAAAGAACAGGATCAAGGTCAAAGCATTGGCAAGCAATGTTTTATCAATATGAAAGAACGGTTCCGCAGCGACCGCTATACCGGCCACACCGCCTGACAGAATATTATAGGGAATAACAAACATCTCTACGGACATTGCTAAGATCAGTGTTCCGGCAACTATGAAGCATGCATCAAGCATCTTATTTTTAAATGTTCTGACTTTTACTGGCATCGCCATGGTATTATAGCATAGCTAAGGAGGAGCTATGAAAAAAAGAACGGTACTGAATTTTCTGATCTGGATCGTGGTTGGATGCTATATTGCATGGATCTTTTCAAATTCATTGACCATTGGTGAATACAGCAGTGCAGTTTCCACCAAGGCCGCAAATTTTCTGCTCCGCTATGTGAACCGTGCCGGCTTTACTATTGATTTCAATCTGTTCCATCATTACATCCGTAAGCTGGCTCATTTTTCTGAGTATGCGATGCTTGGCTTTATGCTTGTCTTAGCAATCCGCATCGCTCCGCTGATGAAATCAAAATTTCTGAACTTTATCATTATTATGCTCGGCATTCCTTTCACGGATGAGCTCCTGCAACATTTTGTACCAGGAAGAGCGGCCGCTTTCCTGGACAGCTTCATCGATATCGCAGGCATCTTGGCAGGTTCCTTTGTCGCTTATGTGCTGGTTCTGATCATTCTGGATATTTTCAAAAAACGATCTGCCTAAGAGCAGACCTTTTTTTACTGCGGAATGGAAAAACGCATATATTGATACAGTTGTGGATCCTCTTTATGGGCAAGCAGCGTACTGGTGCAGCTTGGCAGAAGTGTCGACATAGATGTCCGCGTATGGTATTCGTTGAAAGCCGCATCATCAAGATTGAAGAAATAATACGGATCATCTGCCGAAGCACAATCATCCCATGTCAGATCGACATTGTAGAAAGCCCCATCGAGCAGAACAATATTCCAAGCATGGTCCTGTCCTTCGCTTGTGCCAATGACGTAGTAGCATGGAATGCCCAATTTCTGAAGCAGATACTGAAAGCTGCGGGCATAGCCGGCACATACCGTGCGGCCATTGACCAGAGCACTGTACGCACTTTGATTGAGTGAAGCACTGACGTCATATTCGGTCTTTTCGATCAAAGCATCATGAACATATTTTTCTTTTTCATATGCGCTGCTGCACTGTTCCGCTGCCACTAAGATCTCATTGCCAGCATGTTCAAAGCGCTGCTTTGCAGCATCAATATCGGAAGCCGTTTCATTGTAGCTCAGAGAGATCGATATCACTCTGTCACTGTCGCTCAGCGAACGATAATTGTATTTTGTATCCAGCCAGAACAATTCCGGATGATCGCAGAAGAGGCAACGGAATACCGTCTCAACATCCGAAGATGTGATATCTTCCTGCGGCAGGAACATCTCATTCAGCGAGGATGCATTATCATAGAACTCCTGATAGAGAGCTTTCTGTACTTCATTCAGCTGATCATAATACGGATACGTCGAAGCATCAAAGACCAATGGATCTGCCGGTCCGGCTGAAGATGCAGGTGAAGCAGATGTCGCAGCAATAGTCAGCGGGCCATCCCAGCTGATATACTTTCCTGCATATTCGATCAAGAAAAAAAGCATGCCGATCAGAAGGCACAGAATGATGATCCCTTTGCACAGACGTCTGAGAAATTTCATGACCAAACAATAGCATAGCTCTTCACCTGAAACAATGCATATGAAAACCAGAAGAGATGATCTCTTCTGGTCTAATATCCCCAAATTGTTTCCGGACGGATCCGGCATGGTGCACCATAGCCTGCTTCGCATCTGCGGCCATAGCCATCATAGCTGCCAGCCCATCCAGCACCATATGCCAAGTCGCCATCCCAAGTTCTGGCATAATTTGCAAAGTTGCTGCCATCGCCCAGATACATGACTTCAATATGACAATGCGGTCCGGAACTGTTTCCGGAAGATCCGGATAAACCTAAGTAATCGCCGGCCTTCACGATCGTGCCCTGCGGCACCAAGGTGCCATCCGTCATATGACAGTAGATCAATCCATACAGACTGCCGTCCACAACGCACAGCAGATACAGCTGATTGCCGCCGCCATAGCCGCCGCCATCTTCACCGCATCTTGAGCCAAGTTTGCCGACCGGGCATCCGCTGACGCTCAGCATGATCACTCCGGTACCTGCGGCATACAGCGGTGTGCCAGAAGATACTGCAAAATCATAGCCTAAATGAATGCCACCGCCAGGATATTCCCACGTTCCCGCACTGCGATAGGAGCCATAGACCGGTCTTGCCCAGCCGGTCGTAACTGGCTGTGAATCCGGTGTACTGGTCGGTGTGCTGGCAGGCTGATCCGTTGAAGAAGAATCGCCAGAAGCGGAATCACCGGAAGAAGGCTCGCTGGTCGGTATCGGTACAATCGTTGGAGCTGGTGTTGGATTCATAAGCTGATTTTCCAGCGCATCCAAGGAATCGGAAATAGATGACATCTGCGACTGCACTTCTGCAATATTTGTTGCGACATGATTTCCCTGGGCCTGCAGAATCGCTTCCTGGGACTGTGCTGCTGTTTCAATGACCTGTACTTTATATTGGTCTACCAAGACCTGTTCTCTTTGATTTGAAATAATGACTTCCTGCTGCTGCAGCTCCCCTTCCTGCTGAGACAGCTGATCCTGACTGTCCTGCAGGACCTGCTTGGCTGAGCTCAGTTCCCGCATGGCCTGCACCAGTTCATCATTTTCACTTTTTTCTTTATCCGCAATGCTGGCCAATCCGGAAGCGACCCTCATAAAATCAGAAAATGTTTTGGCGCCCATCAGGACATCGATCAGATTATTGACCCGCAATGTTGCCTGCGCATTGACCATTCTCTCTTTGACCTTGGCACTCATACTGTCAATGACCGTCTGGGCATCCGCTAAGGACTGCTGCTTGCTTTCAATCTGTGCCTGGGTATCGGCGATCTGTGCCTGCAGCGTACCGCGCTGTGCTTCCAGATCAGAGATCGTCCCATTCAATGTTTCAACATTGTTCTGATACTCCGTCAATTGATCCTGATAAGCAGAGATATTGGCTTCAATATCTGCTTTCTGCGCATTGATCGCATCCAGCTGAGCCTGCAGATCCGGTGTATTCTGCGCGATATATTCGGTATAGGCCTTGCATGCTTGAAAATCATCCTGGGTCTGTATATTTGCACTCTGGCATTTTTGATTCCAGTAGTCGCTGTCACTGTAGTCTTCGGCATGGATCGGAACAAGAGGAAAAATAGATAGAACTAAAGCGGTGCTGATCATATATTTTACTGCTGTATTTTTCATACCTAAAAGTATACTCACTTTTCCGTAAGGTACAAATAAGCTCTCTCTTTTTTTATTGCTTCTGCTTCAGGAATACGACCGACAGATAATATGCAAGAATGGAGGCAATCGTACAGTCAAAGCCTCTGAACAGTGCGCCCTGGACCTGACTGATATCGCTCACATTCATGCATACGATCAAGCCCATGGTGAGCATGGTCGGCACAAGGATGCATATGACGATCAGAATGATGCTCAGTATAACATTGCTGATCAGCGTTCCTATCATGTAATTATGCAGATCGCTGTGTTCTGCGGAAAGAAAAAAGCAGATCACGGCATTGATGATGCCATTTGTCAGACCATTGCTTAGAAGCATCTCTTTCCAAAGAAAAGAATGAAATACTGCCGAAGATTCTTTCTGCGGATCTGCTTTCATACTAGTGTCCTCTTTTCAGCAATACTGCTCTGCTTCAATTTTAGCATACCCTGCTGTATGTTTGTGCTAAAATCAAACAAGCTAAAAAAGAAAGAAGGCAGCGCTATGATCAATTGTCTATGTGTAGGAATAGGAGGATTTCTTGGCAGTGTATGCCGCTATCTGGTCGGACTGATACCTTTCAAAGAACAGACCGCTTTTCCTTTTAAAACATTTGCCATTAATATTGCCGGTGCGTTTCTGCTTGGTCTTCTTTCTGCCTATGCTGCAAAGAATCCCAATGCCAATCCAAGACTGCTGCTTTTATTAAAAGTCGGAGTATGCGGCGGTTTTACGACCTTCTCGACCTTTGCCTATGAATCGACTTCTTTATTCACGAATGGCAGATCTGCCATTGCTCTGACCTATGTTCTATTGAGCATCACCTTGGGCATCTTAGCTGTCTATGCTTCTCAGCTGATCATTCATTCCTGATCTGGACAGCTGCAGCAAATGTTCTACAATGAAATCAGTGTTTTGGATGCATCTCATTGGGGGAACATATGTCAAATCAATTTCTGACGAATTATACCGATACAACATTTCTGCAGAAGATCCAGGAAGATCTGCGCACCTGCCGCAGCTTTGCTTTCAGTGTAAGCTTTATCAAAAAAGCAGGCCTTGTCTTACTGTACAAGGATCTTGAAGCAGCACTGCAGCGCGGCTGCCATGGGCGTCTGATCACTTCCACATATCAGAACTTCACAGACATTGATTCCCTGCAGCGCTTTTCTTTTCTGATGAAGAAATATCCAGCTTTTTCATGCCATCTCGACTATAACAATTTTACTGACGCATCCTATTCGACCGTAGGCTATCATTCCAAAGGCTATCTTTTTTCGTTTGATGATCATACAGAAGTCATTGTCGGTTCTTCCAATATCACAAGATATGCCCTGCTGAAGAATATTGAATGGGATGTCGTCATTGATGAGCATGCAGATAAAGAAGTCTATGCGCAAGCCATCACAGAATTCGAAGACAAATGGGCCAGAACATCTGTGCTGAGCAAAGAACTGATCAAGAAATATACTCAGCAGCTGAACTTTGCCGTTGAGCGCTGGGACATGGACTATGATCTGTCCCGGGCAGAGGTCAAACCAAACTTCATGCAGCGAAAAGCATTGAAAGAGCTCAATCGCTATCGTGCTATGGGAACTTCAAAAGCATTGATCGTCGCCGCTGCCGGCAGCGGCAAGACATATCTTGCGGCCTTTGATGCACTGAATTTTGATGCCAAGCATCTTCTGTATATTGTTCATGAAGAATCGATCCTGCAGAAAGCCAAGGAAACTTTTGAGACCGTCTTTGGCAGCAGTATAACTTACGGTATTTATACCGGTTCAAAAAAAGAAAATGACGCCGATTTCTTATTCGCCACCAATCTGACCATGTGCAATTCTCTGGAATTATTCGCTAAAGATGAATTTGATTATATTATCATTGATGAATGCCACCACGCAGCTGCATCCACCTATCAGAAGATCCTTTCCTACTTCACGCCAGAGTTTCTGCTTGGTCTGACGGCCACTCCAGAACGCATGGACAATCAGGATGTCTTTGCTTTATTCGATGAGAACATTCCCTTTGAGCTTCGCTTAAGAGATGCCATCATCAATGACCTGATCGTGCCATTTCATTACTACGGCATCCGCGATGCTTTGATCGATTACGGTCTTTCCCCAAAAGAAGAGCGTCGAGCCGCGGCTGAGCTTTCCACCGAGGAGCACTGCAGCTTCCTGCATGACCAGATTGAAAAGCATCGTCCTGCCGGCAAGCTGAAGGCCTTGGCTTTCTGCCGCACCGTTACCCATGCCCGACAGATGTCAGAAGCAATGTCGGTCTACTATCATACTGCATACCTGACAGGGAAAAATGATATCGGCGAAAGGATCCGTGCGTACAATGATCTGCAGAATGATGATACGGATCTCGAGATCCTGTTCACCATTGATATTCTGAATGAGGGCGTCGATATTCCCGGCGTCAATATGGTCCTGTTCCTCAGGCCGACCGATTCCTCTACTGTCTTTATCCAGCAGCTTGGCAGAGGTCTGCGGAAATATGCCGGCAAGCAATACGTCACGGTCCTTGATTTCATCGGCAACAGCTATCAGCGCAGTGTACAGATTGCCTATGCACTGTCTACCCTTTCCAATCAGTTCGTGGTCGAAAAGAAGCTGATGACTTCTTTGGTCAAAGATGACTTCTCTGCTTTAGGCCTGCAGGATTACGGTGTCGAGATCCACATCGATGACCTCAGCAAAGAAGAGATCATGAGCTATATTCAGCAGGAGAACTTTAACAGCATCCGTTTCTTAAGAAATGACTACATGAACTTCAAAAAGTATATCAATGCGGAGTCCTATCCGACCCACATGGATTATCTGAACAATGACTGTGCCCCGGATCTGATGCGCTTTCTATCTGCGAAATGCAAGGGCAAAAAGAATGGTTCCTATTACAGTTTCCTAAAGGGCATCGATGAAGAACCTCTTCCGATCTTCAGTGAACAGCAGGTCCTATTCCTGAATACCTTATCCAGTCATCTTCCTTTAGCCCGGCCGCATGAATATGTGATCGTTCAGTGCATCCTGCATGGCACAGATCAAAGAGATGCGATTGAACATGCATTGAAAGATAAGATCGTCGGATATCAGAAGACGCAGTTCGATCATGCATTGAACTATTTGCTGAGAAAAACAAATAAGGCTGGTGCTGTTTCCATCCTGAACGAGAATGGCAATACGCTTTCGCTGAATGCTGAACGTGATCTGCAGTTCGATGAATACCTGGAAGATCTTCTGCAGTATGGCCTGACAAGATATCAGATCGAGCTTGGCGATGTACAGGGCTTCAAGCTCTGGCACAGCTATCGCAAGGAACAGGTCATGATGGTACTCTGCAGGCCGGATGCGACCATGCTCGGCACATACTATATTGATAACTGCATCTATATCTTCGCTGCTCTGAAAAAAGATGCCGGCATTGCCGAACATCTGAACTATAAAGATAAGTTCCTGCAGCCGGATGTCTTCCAATGGGAAAGCAAAGGAAATCTTTCCGCTTCAGAGAGATCCAATCTGACTCATCTGACCAAAGCACAGCTCTTTATCCGCAAAGTTGAATATGAGGATGGGATGACGCTGCCCTTTACATATGTCGGCACCGGCACCATGACCGATATGCAGGAGACAGGAAATGCCACAGGGACCCTGCTGTTCCAGATCAAGATGGATCATGAACTGCCGGCCGATCTCCAATATGATTTCGGTCTTGATCCCGTCGAGCAGAAAAAGAACTGATAGAAACACGAGGAAATAAAATGGTCGAAGTAGTTGCAGCACGTATTTGGCAGAACGATACCTTTCTGATCTGTCAGAGAGGCAAAGAAAAATCACAGGGAATGCTGTGGGAATTTGTCGGCGGAAAAGTTGAACCTGGCGAAACAAAACAGCAGGCATTAGTCAGAGAATGCCAAGAAGAACTGAAGATCACCTTGGACGTTGGCAGAGAAGTATGCGATATCACGCATGCCTATCCTGGCATGACCATCCATCTGACTTTATTTGATGCTGAGATCATCGCCGGTGTGCCTACAAAGACAGAGCACAATGATCTGAAATGGATCAAAGAAAAAGAGATCTCAGAATATCTCTTCTGTCCCGCAGATGAAGAAATGATCCGGATCATCTATCACTAAAAGGAGCTCTCTCCTTTTTTTATTCATCGATACCGATCGGTGCAGCAATGCCATTGGTGATCTTCAAGAGATCATCCGTATTGACTTCTACCTGCGTACCGACTCTGCCGCCGGAGACTAAGATCGTATCAAACAATACAATGGTCTCATCAAAAACAGTCTTGAATTTTTTCTTCATGCCAATAGGAGAACATCCGCCATGGATATAGCCCGTCAGCGGCAGGAGCTCTTTCTGCGGGATCATTTCGACGTGTTTTGCGCCAACTGCTTTGGCGCATGCTTTCAGGTCGAGCTTCTGAGCTACCGGTACCGCAAAGACATAATGCTCGCCATCATTGCCCACCGTCACCAATGTCTTGAATACCTGTTCTGGATCCTCATTGCATTTTCTGGCAACGGACAGACCGTCGATCAGATCATCGTCTGTTTCATAAGTATGGAGCGTATATGCGATCCCTTCACTTTCCAGGATGCGCATTGCATTTGTTTTCGTTTCTTTCTTTGCCATTATTCTTCCCTTAACAGTATACGATCATCGTCAAGGTCATTGTGGAACTTCTGCATCAGATCTTCGACCGATGATCTCTTTTTCTCTTCGGCAGAAAGATCTGAGATGATGCGGCCATTGGACATCATGATCGTACGATTTCCCAGCTGCAGTGCCTGATGAAGATTATGCGTGATCATCATGCATGTCATATGATTCTTTTCAACGATCTGTTTGGTCAGAGCCAGGATCTTCTCAGCTGCTTTGGGATCCAAGGCAGCTGTATGTTCATCCAGCAGCAATAGTTTCGGCGGAACAATCGTCGCCATCAAGAGCGTCAATGCCTGACGCTGTCCGCCCGATAATGTGCCTACCGGAACATCCATGCGGTCTTCCAATCCCATATCCAATTGTTTCAGGCATGCAGCATACATTTCTCTGTCATGCTTGGAGATGCGGGAGAAACTGTCAGTATGCGAAGAAGCGCTGAGGTTGGCCAGGGCAAGATTCTCTTCAATGGTCATATGCGGTGCCGTTCCCTTCAAAGGATCCTGGAACAGACGGCCGATATATTTGGAGCGCTGATATTCTTTCTGAAAGGTAATATTTTCGCCATCCAGGACGATCTTTCCTTCATCAATGCGGAAGTTGCCGGCAATCGCATTGAACAGCGTTGATTTGCCCGCTCCGTTCGATCCAAGGATGGTAATGAAATCGCCGTCGGCCACCGATAGAGAAAGATCCTTCAGAGCGGTCTTTTCATTGATCGTACCGGCATTGAAGATCTTTGTAAGTCCTGTTATCTCCAGCATCAGTTCTTCCCTTCCCTTCTGGCTTTTAAAGCATACTGCATATTTTCTTTGATCGTCGGTGCAGCGATGGCCAAAGCTACGATAATAGCTGTCACCAATTTCAAGCATTCGATCGGGATAATGCTCGTACGCAGGATAATGGCATAGATCAGACGATACACAATATTACCGATCAGACATGCAAGAATGTTCCGGCCCATATTCTTTCTGCCATTGATCAATGTCTCACCGATGATCAGACAGGCAAGACCAATGACAACGATGCCTGTGCCGCCGTTGATATCTGCGCTCTTCTGCATCTGTCCAGCCAAGGCCCCAGAAAGGCCCGTCAGACAGTTGGCGATCACTAAGCCAAGCATGATCGTGTGGCGCGGATCGATCGACGAAGCAGATACCATGTCCTTATTGTCGCCGGTCGCCCTGATCGACAGCCCGATCCTGGTCGATAGGAACCATTTCATCAAGCCCATGCATACGGCACAGATGATTCCTGCCAAGACTGCTTTATACCATGTGCCCCCGATGCCCAAGCCCTTGAACAGCGTATAGATCGTATCGCCTTTGAGCAGGGAGACATTGGAGCTCCATCCCATGGCCGCAAGATTGACCGTGTATAGGCCTGTATTTGTAATAATGCCAGCTAAGATCGAAGGTACGCCCATGCGCGTCTGCAGAAAGGCCGTCACATAGCCTGCACAGCCGCCGGCAATCATGCCTAAGAAGATACCTAAGATCGGATGTCCAGCAGCAGCCGATGAAACAGATACTGCCATGCCCAAGATAAAGCATCCGTCCGTTGTCAGATCAGCGATATCTAAAATGCGATAGCTCAGGAACAATGCCAGAGCGACCAATGAATAAACACAGCCAAGTTCCAATGCGGTCTGAAAAATAAATAACATAAATGCCTCCTAACTTATTCCTTTGTTGTTGCGACCTCAGTAACAGTACCGAACTTTGCGAAGACAGATGTATCCGCGCCTAATTTTTTTGCGGTATCTGAATTCACGGTCACAATGCCGCCATCCATCAGATAATAATCATCCAATTTATCATAACCTTCCATAAAAGCCTGATAGGCAAGATCGGCTGTCTTCGTGCCAAGGTCTGTATAGTTGACGCCGCATGTCGCAAAAGCACCATTGCGGACAAAGGAATCTGCGCCGGTATAATGCGGGATCTTCGCATCCGCAAATGTTTCAGCTATTGCTAATTCCGCTGACATAATGACATTGTCAGTCGGCGTAAATACAGCATCGACACCCGCCGATACTAAGGAGGCAGCCGCAGCTATGACTTCATCATTTGTATTGGCTGTCGCTTCCGTATAAGAAATGCCTTTGGCATCAAGATACGCTTTCGCTTCCTTGATCGGCTTAGCGGAATTGGCTTCGCTCTTTGAATACAGAAGACCGACTTTCTTTGTATTTGGGTTCTGGGCCAGCATCATATCAATGATCTGGTCTGTATTCAGCGCATCAGATGTGCCAGTCACATTCTTCATGCCGGTCAAGCCTGCTGTTTCTGGATCGGAGACCGCTGCGTAGACAACAGGCGTCCCTGTATCTTCTGCACTGTTGACAGCGACCTGGGCTGCCAATGTAGCAATAGGGATGATCACATCTGCTCCATCGGCGACCGCCTGATCGCAGATCTGTTTCAGAGTGCTCTGATCATTCTGACCGGAATACACGCTGCCATAATCGATCTCAGCACCATTCTTTATGGCCAGAGCTTCCAATTCATCTGTAATGGCCTGGGCAATCTCATCAAGAGATGCATGATCCAGTTGCTTGATGACAGCGAACTTGATCGACTTTGCGCCCGCTGAAGCAGATGAAGCAGGAGAAGCGGATGAGCATCCAAACATCGTGGCAAATAAGGCTGCGGATAAAACTGCTTTGCATAACTTTTTCATGTGACTTTCCTCCCTTTTCTGTGCATTTCCCTGCGGGGCCCGAGGTACAAAAAACACCTGTCCTTATGTTAAGGACAGGCGTATATGTCTGCGGTACCACCTTAGTTAAGAGATCTCTCTCTTCTCTCTGTATGAAAATGCAATCACATTTTCTGTCTGCTAACGCTGACACTGCGTCCTGAAGTACTTGCCGAAGCTTTCATCAGGCCCTCATGGGTCCATTTGCATATCGCATCACTGCCAGGTCTCACCATTCCCTGCACTCTCTGAAAGCTGCTGATATGTTTGATCTCCCACTCGTTGGTTTGGGTATGTCTGTACTATAAGCGATGCTTATTTTGAAGTCAATATCAATTCTGTAAATAATCAGAATTGTTTCAAAATATTCCTGTAAACTTTTCAGGCATTTGGGATCTTCGGCTTTGCCGCAAGATCTTTCGGATGCAGTCCGCTGGCTTTGATCATCGATCTCCAATTGTGATCGGCCGCAAATGTATAGAGCCATTTCGGCATGGCAATGGAGAAATAGTTTTCTTTTTCCTGACCATCATGCAGTGACTGATACAGAGCTTCATATGCCTGCGGCAGCTGTTTCAGGAACATCTTTCCGGTCGGCATATCTTTCATGCCAAGCAGCGCACCGCCGCCGCCGAATCCAATCCCTCCCAGGAAGTCATATTCATTCTGCCGGCACCATTGCTTGATCAGCTCCATGGCTAATTCTGTATTTTCCGCTTCATAGAAGCCGCACTGCAGGATCGCAGCCACTTTCAGTTCTTTTCTATGCACTCTTGCCTCAATGACGTCCATTAAAGCAAGCATGCTGGAAGGAAGGCTGCTGATATAGATCGGCGAAACGATCACGATGGCATCGCTTGCCAGCACTGCCTTCACTGCCATATCTTCCTTCATCTGCGGGTTGACAGGCAGGATACCGTATTCATCTCCTTTAAGAAAAGGGATCAGACGATCGATCAGCTGCTGCGAACCGCTGTGCTCAGCCTTGGGCGAAGCATTCATCAATGTGATCTTCATTGCTTACCTCCGATCTGCCAAGCATCCTGATACCAATGGATCTCATGATCCTTCAGATGATAATTTTCTGCTTCGTCTTTCAGCATTCTTTCGGCCAGCTCTTTTTCTTCTGGTGAAATATGCTTCTCATAGAAATATACATGGATTGAAATGTCATTGTCATATCTCGGCAGATGGCGCATTCTTCCCGCTCTCTGTTCAAAACCAGGCTGTACATACGGCAGTGCTCTTTCAAATACCATTTTTACAAAAGGAGAAAAAGAGCCGTGAAAGCAGCGGGATACGATCAGGATCTCATCGCATTTTGAAAGCAGAGCACCTAAATACTGGGCGTCATCCTGCTGGGCACAGATGCCCGGGGTATGCGTCCAGCATTGGAAACAGCCAAGACATGGATGGATATGATTCTGCGGACGGAAGATGCGGTCCTCAATACTGATTCTGCCAGGATAAGTACCTGTATCTGTAATAATAATTTTCATGACTCCTATTGTAGCAGACGATTGTCTGCTTCGGTCTTTGAATTCATGAAAAAGAGTTTAAAATAAGAGACATGATGAAAACAATCAATTACAAAAAAATGCTTCTGCAGGCAGGCATTGAAATGCAGGAACGAGACCTGACCGTAGAGACCTGGGGAAATATCTCTTTAAAAGATCCCGCTACCGGTCTGATTTATCTGACCCCATCCGGCATGGCAAATGATACGCTGCAGGAAAGCGATGTCTGTGTACTGAATGGCCATGGAGAGATCGTCGAGGGCACCCGGAAGCCAAGTGTAGAAAAGATGCTGCATGTTCTGATCTATCAAGAGCGCAGCGATGTCTCGGCGATACTGCATACGCATCCAATCCAGTCCACGGTCTTCGGCATCCTGCATCAGGAGATCCCCGTCATTGCAGATGAAATGGCCCAGGCCATCGGCGGGCCTGTGCATTGTGCAGAATATGCCCTGCCTGGTTCGATCGTCCTAGCTCAGAATGCAGTGCAGGCATTGGGAAAAGTACAGGCATGTCTTTTAGCAAATCATGGTGCGATCTGTGTCGGCCATGATATCAAAGAATGCTTCAAAGTGGCAGAAGTCCTGGAAACATCAGCGGAGATCTATCAGAAAGCTCTTGCCATCGGCAGACCGATAGAAATAACAAAAGAGAATACCGATTGGATGAGGGATTTTGCCCTCAATCATTATGGACAGAAATAGGAGATCAGAATGTCAAAGCAATTAGATGTTGTAAAACTGAATGAAACAGGAGATGCCGTCATCATCTTAGATCAGACAAAGCTTCCTAATCATGAGGAGTATCTGACTTTAACCAAAGAACCGGAAATGTGGCAGGCCATCAAGCTGCTGCAGGTACGCGGTGCACCGGCTATCGGTGTCTTTGCCGGCTATGCTATGGCGGTGCTTGCCCAAGCGCTGAAAGAACTGCCGTATGATGCCTTTAAAGAAAAGTTCGATGCCTTGGCAGATCATCTGAATACATCCCGGCCAACCGCTGTCAATCTCAGCTGGGCCCTGAACAGAATGAAGAAGTTCGTCAGCGATCACCAGGAAGATACAGAAAAACTTGCTGCCGATCTGATCAAAGAAGCAGAAACGATCAATGCTGAGAACCTGGCCATGAATCAGAAGATCGCAGCATATGGCGTCACCCTGCTCCATGATGGAGATGGGATCCTGACGCATTGCAATGCCGGATACTTAGCATGCTTAGGCTATGGTACCGCAACGGCACCGATGTATCTGGCCCACGAAAAAGGCATGCATATCCATGTCTATTCTGATGAAACAAGACCATTGCTGCAGGGCGCGCGCCTGACTTCTTATGAACTGTACAAAGAAGGCATTGATGTCACATCGATCTGCGACAATATGGCTTCGCTCGTGATGAAACAGGGAAAGATCCAATGTGTTATGGTAGGCTGCGACCGCATTGCGGCCAACGGCGATTTTGCCAACAAGATCGGCACATCCGGAGCGGCGATACTGGCAAAATACTATGGTATTCCTTTCTATACATTAGGACCTTCTTCCACCATTGATCTGAATACGCCGACCGGAAAAGAGATCAAGATCGAAATGAGAGATCCTGAAGAAGTCGGAGAAATGTGGTATAAAGAGCCTATGATCTTAAAAGAGATCAAGAAATTCAATCCTTCTTTCGATGTCACAGACCATGAACTTGTTTCAGGCATTGTTACCGAAAAAGGCATTGTCTATCCGCCGTTCCAAGAGAATCTGAAGAAACTGTTCTGCAAATAAAGGAGAAAAAACATGGAACCAAAAGAAAGTATTTCTGCTTCAATCGTAGTCAAAGCTGAATTGGCAAAAGTCGTCCTGATGCCCGGCGATCCGCTGCGGGCTAAAACATTGGCGGACAAATATCTCAGCGATGTTGTCTGCTTCAATGATACAAGGAACATGCTGGGCTTTACAGGTACCTATAAAGGAAAACGCATCTCCGTCATGGGCCATGGCATGGGCGTTCCTTCGATCGGTATCTATACGCATGAATTATTTACCCAGTTCGGGGTTGATGCGATCATCCGCATCGGTTCTGCCGGCGGACTGTCCATGGATGTTGATCCGATGGATGTCGTCATTGCAGAATCTGCTTCGACCAATTCCAATTACGGCAATGCCTATGGGATCCCTGGTCAATTGGCTGCCTGTGCAGATTACAATATGCTGGAGACCGCTGTGGATGCGGCCAAGAAGAACGGTGTAAAATATAAAGTCGGCAAAGTATATACTTCTGATTTCTTCTACTATCCGCAGGCTGGCCTGAATGAAAAGCTCAGGGACTTCGGTCACTTGGCCGTTGAGATGGAAACAGCAGGTCTCTATTGGGAAGCCTGTGCATCGCAGAAAAAAGCTCTTTCCATTCTTTCCATTTCTGATCATCTGTTCAAGCCGGAAGCACTGTCCGCAGAGCAGAGACAGAATGGCTTTACCGATATGATGGAGATTGCTTTGGAAACAGCTTGGAAGTTTGCAGAATAAAAAAAGAAAAGATCGGCAAGATGATATCTGGTATCATCTCACTGATCTTTTTCAGTCGGCAATGGCTTTGATCAGATCTTCATAGATGCCCTTTAATTCAGCTTTCTGTGCATCGCTCATCTGATCGGTATCGCTGGTCATACTGAAGGAGTCTACTAAGGACGTATGATGTCCCGCAATGGCGCCTTTCTTGATGGCGACAACTTCCGGCGTATACAGAGAAGGTTCGCTCTTTCCTGTTGTCTTATTCGTTTCATGTTTCAGGATAGAATCAAAATGGCTCAGCATGTTCTGGATGACTGTTTTGCCTTCTGCTGAGAAAGATTTTCCCGTCGCATCCATCAGTTCGCTTTCATATACATCCACATAGTACACATGAATGCCCATTTCCTTGGCCGCGTCATTGAGGACCGGCACTGCACGGTTGCACCATGGACAGGTCGGATAGCTGTACAGAATGATCCCTGTACCGCCTTCATCGACCAGCTTCAGAGATTCGCTCATCGAGATCTGGATAAAAGCAGGGTCCTTATCGGTCAGCCATTCATAGCCGGACATATCCAATGTCTTGGATGCAATAGCAGCAGAATTGGTAATCGTCACTTTCTTGGAAGTATCTGCGGATGCACTGGAAGAAGCCGATGCGCTTGGCGAAGAAGATGAAGAAGCAGAAGAAGAATTTGTATTCTGATGCGTCTCACTGGCACAGCCTGTCAATAAGAGCAGACATAAAGTGCATGTCATTAATTTTTTCACGAATATAGCCTCACTTTCATATGGGATATATAATAGCACATGAAGATGAAACGAGATAAAAGATGACAGAACAGTACATTCGCACAGAATTTCTTTTAGGAAAAGAAAAGATGAATAAGCTTCGGCATGAACGCGTCGCTGTCTTCGGCCTCGGCGGCGTCGGCGGCTATGTCGCAGAAGCTTTAGCTAGGAGCGGCATTGGAACATTGGATATCATTGATCATGACATCTTTGTGCCATCCAATCTCAACCGGCAGATCTTAGCCACTTCTGAAACAATGGGCATGAAAAAAACAGAGGCAGCGAAAGCCAGGATCCATGCCATTGATCCAACGATCCAAGTCAATACATATGACTGTTTCTACCTGCCCAAAGAAAAGGAAAAATTCAATTTCCATCAGTATGGCTATATTGTGGATGCCGTAGATACAGTCACTGCCAAGATCGATCTGATCGAGGAAGCGAAGCAGTGCAATGTGCCGATCATTTCAGCGATGGGATGCGGCAATCGCCTGGATCCTTCCAAGCTCGTGATCACTGATATCTATCAGACCCAAGGAGATCCTTTAGCCCGCATCATGCGCTATGAGCTGCGTAAGCGTGGAATCTCTTCACTGAAAGTCGTATACAGCACGGAGAAGCCGCTGGCGCCGATCTATCCGGCAGGCTTTGCCAATGATCCGGCCAAGCCAACACCTGGATCCATGGTCTTTGTACCGGCATCAGCCGGGCTTCTGATTGCGGCAGCAGTCATCTCTGAATTGAGCATAAAATGACCATTTCTTCTTTTCTTCCTGTATACTGGAATCAATACAGAAGAAAGGAGAACTATCATGGATAAATATCAGTGCCCCTGCGGATATGTTTATGATCCTGCAGAAGGCGATCCAGCCAATAATGTAAAGCCTGGAACAGCCTGGGAAGATGTGCCTGAAGATTGGATCTGTCCTGTCTGCGGTGCACCTAAGAGCGCCTTCTTCAAAGTTGAATAAGTATATGAAAAAGACTTCGCTCAGCGAGGTCTTTTCTATGCGTGCATATATTCTATTTATTGGTGAGATCAGCACCGAAGTACTTCTCGGACAGCTTAGCCAATGTTCCATCCTCGCGCATCTCTTTCAATGCCTGGTTGATCGCATCTGCCAAGGAACTGTTATCCTCATTCTTGACCATCGGAATAGCATAGGATGTCGCATCCTCTGAAACGGCCGCAACCTTCAGATTCTTTTCACCCGTCGTCTTCAGATAATCCTGCACGGAGGTCTGCGCATTGACCGTCGCATCTACCGTCCCATTGAGGACCAGCTCCATTGTCTCTGCTAAAGTATCCACACCTGAAACAGATGCGCCATACTGTTCACCGATCTCCATATATGTGGAGCCGATCGAATTGGCGGTCTTCTTTCCCTTCAGATCTTCAAACGTATGGATATCTGAATTATCCGCCTTTGTTACAAGCACTGTATGATCGTAAGCATACGGATCCGAGAACGCAAAAGTCTTTTCTCTTTCTTCCGTGACATCGACACCGTTGATGACAATATCATATGTTCCGCTGGACAGACCGGCAAATAGGCCATCCCAAGCCGCTTCAACAATATCTGCATCCACACCGATCTTCTTGGCAATATTCTGTCCAACTTCAACATCATAGCCGACCAAAGCATTGGCATTGTCGTGATAGGAGAATGGCTGCCAATCTCCCTCTAAGCCGATCACGATCTTTCCCGCGTTCTTGATCTTTGCCAAATGATCATTGGCTGATGTACTGCCTGTGCTTCCTGCTGCAGTACTGCTGCATCCGGCAAGGCTCAGTGCCAATACCGCAGAAACGATCTTTCCGATCTTGTTCATATTCTTTCTCCTTCTTGTCTGACTTCCATCTGCAGAAATTCTCTGGTCCGCGCCTGCTTTGGCGCAGCGAAGAATTCCTGCGAATCATTTTCTTCAACAATATTTCCTTTTTCCATAAAGATGACATGATTGGATACATCCCTGGCAAAAGCCATTTCATGGGTCACCACGATCATGGTCATTCCTTCTTCAGCCAATCTGCGCATGACTTCCAGCACTTCGCCGATCAATTCAGGATCAAGTGCAGAAGTCGGCTCATCAAAGTAGATGATCTCCGGGGCGGTAGCCAAAGCTCTGGCAATGGCCACGCGCTGCTGCTGACCGCCGGATAATTGGGCTGGATAGTAATCGCAGCGATCAGACATACCGACACGATCCAGCATTTCATGGCCGATTGCTTCAGCTTCCTTCTTTGTTTTCTTCTGAGCAAGCATCAGGCCCAAGATCACATTCTGCAGGGCTGTCTTGTTAGCGAACAGATTGTAGTTCTGAAAGACGAATGCTGTCTTGGCACGGACCTGAGCAATTTCTTTTTTTGTACTGTGGGCCAGATCATACGTGACGCCATCAAAAGTCATGGTGCCTTGATCTGCCGTTTCCAGAAAATTGATACATCTCAGCAAGGTCGTCTTGCCCGATCCAGACGGTCCTAAAATAGCAGTGACATCGCCCTTATGGATTGATAGGTCAACGCCTTTCAGGACATTGAGGCCGCCGAAAGACTTATGGATATTTTTAATTTCCAGCATCGTCATAAGATCACTTCCTCTCCCCGCTGTAGAAATTCAGCTTCTTTTCGCCCCATCTCTGCAGCCATGTCAGGATCGTTGAGAAGATCAGATAAACCGCTGCGACCGTCAGATACATGGCCATGAACCGATAGTTCCTGCCAGCAATGCGCTGGGTCTGGAAGAACATCTCCATGACCGTGATATTGGATGCCAAAGAAGTATCCTTCAGCATACTGATCAAAGAATTGCTCAGAGCTGGGAAAGCCGTGCGGATTGCCTGCGGCAGAACGATATGGCGCATGATCTGCCAGTAGTTCAGACCGACGCAATAGCCCGCTTCCATCTGCCCAGCCGGCACAGATTCCAAACATCCGCGGATCGTCTCCGCGCAATAGGCACCTTCATTGATTGCAAATACCGCAGCTGCTGACCAGAAGGGATCGGTATGTATACCGATGGAAGGAAAGCCATAGAAGACCACGAACAGCTGCACCAGCAATGGCGTGCCGCGGATGATCCAAATATAAAAGCGGCAGATCTGCCGAAGAACAGGTATCTTTGCATACTGAACTAAAGCCGTAAGAACAGCGATGATCAAAGCAAGCGAAAAACTGATGATTGTCAATGGAATGGTCATCGTCAATCCTGCCATGAAGATCTGCGGAAAAGAATCCAGCATGAGCTGCCAATCTGACATGGAACTGCCTCCTTTGCGTACTATATATTAAGATGCCGTATGAATGCATGCAAATCATTTGCTCTGCTTATGCATACTTATTATGCATGCATTGCATAGCCGGATCGCATATACAAGAAAGGACACTGCTGGGTGTCCCTATTTCAGAATGCTTGATAATACTTTGTTGACTGTTTTGCCATCGGTCTGACCGGCATACTTTGCCATGACTTCTTTCATGATCGGTCCCTGGCTCTTCTTTTCAGCAGTCAGTCCCTTTTCACTCATGATGGCCTCGATCGCTGACTTGATCTCAGCTTCGCTCATCTGCTTCGGCAGATATTCTTCGATCAGCGCGATCTTCTGGTTGTTCTCAGCAATGATATCCGTACGATTGGCCGGTGTTTCAGCCAAAGCTTCCTTGGTCTGCTTCAGTTCTCTCTGCACGTACTTCAGTTCTTCATCCTTCGTCAGTTCTTTGCCAGACTCTTTCTCAGCCAATGCGATCGCTGATATCAGCAATGAATATACGCCCTTCTTCAAGGCATCATGATCCTTCATTGCCTGCATGTTGTCTTTTCTTAACTGCTTTAATAGTTCTCCCATACTTCCTCCTTATTTTTCATCCTGGATCTGCTTCTGATATTCCCGTGAAAACTTCAGCAGTTCGCTGAAATATTTCCGATAATATGTCCGGATATCTTCATCTTCGATCCGCCGGCAGTTCTTCTCGGTGATCTCTGCCTCGCGATTGCTGTCCAGAATCGGCATCTGATTCTCGATCTTATAGCTGATGATATCTGCTACGATCTTAAATCGTTCTTCAAACAGAACAGCCATTTTGGCATCAATTGCATCAATTGCCTTCCGGTCATCTTCCAATTTGTCTGTCATCCCACACCTCCGTCATTTTTATATTATACATCATCCCGGAACAATGAGCGTTTTGCCATCAAGTTTGGCTGTGATAAAATATTCAGGAACAAGGAGGTGGGCATATGTCAAAAAACTTTGTTTTTATTTCACCGACATTTCCCAAGACGTACTATCAGTTTCCTAAAGCTTGGAAAGCATTGGGAGGAACGTCTCTCTGCATCGGTGAAGACAGCTATGCATCTCTGTCAAAAGAGATGAAAGAAGCCTGCAGTGAGTACTATCAGGTCAGTTCGATGAAGGACTATGACCAAATGTACCGTGCCGTTGCATGGTTTGCCCATAATCATGGAAAGATCGACTGGCTGGAGAGCAACAACGAGTTCTGGCTGGAACAGGACGCCAAGCTCCGTACAGATTTCAATATCACGACCGGCGATAAGACAGAAACGGTCATGCGCTATAAAACAAAATCCAACATGAAAGCATTTTATGAGCAGGCACACTGCCCGGTTGCCAGATATCATTTAGTCACCGATATCGAAGCTGGAAAAAAGTTCATTGAGGAAGTCGGCTATCCAGTCATTGTCAAGCCGAATGACGGAGTTGGCGCATCTAAGACATGGAAGATCCGCAATGAAGAAGAACTGACAGCCTTCTATGACAGGAAACAGCCTGTGCAGTTCATCATGGAAGAATTCGTCCCAGGATATATTGTTTCCTTTGACGGCATCACAGATCAGGATGGCCGGATCATCTTCAAGACTTCCCATCATTTCCCAGAACCGATCATGAATATCGTCAACAGCACAGAAGAATGTTTCTATTGGAGCGAGCGCACGATCCCAGATGATCTCGATGAACTTGGATCAAGAGTCATTGCGGCCTTTGCCATCAAAGGACGTTTCTTCCACACCGAATACTTCCGCTTGACAGAAGATAAGCCAGGTCTTGGCATCAAAGGAGGCTTGGTCGGTCTAGAAGTCAACATGCGCCCGCCAGGAGGCTATACGCCGGATATGATGAACTATGCCAACAATATTGATGTTTATAAGATCTATGCAAACATGTGCATGTTCAACACGAATACATATCAGAGCGATCGCCCGTATCACTGCATCTACGTCGGTAAACGCGATGCCTTTGTTTACGTGAACAATGCCGCTGCCATCTTTGCTAAGTATGCCAAAAATATCATGATGCATGACCGTATGCCGCAGCTGCTTGGCGAAGCTATGGGCAATGAGTTCTATATCTCCCGCTTCAAAACAAAAGAAGAATGCATGGCATTCGCTGATTTTGTCTATGCAAAAACAAAAGAGGAAGCCAAATGAAGATCACCTACCGCAAAGAATTCTCCTATCACCTTCATCGTGATATGGAGTTTAAGATCTATGGTCATGCAGGCATGCCAGTGCTTGCCTTTCCATCCCAGGATGGACGTTTCTTCGACTTTGAAGATCAGGGCATGATCGGCAGTATTGCCTCTTATATTGAAAGCGGCAGGATCCAGGTATTCTGCTGTGATTCCAATGATGTCAATTCCTGGTCCTCCACCAATTGGGACCATCGCAAAGCCATAGAGAATCAGGAAGCTTATTTTCATTACATCACGGAAGAGCTCTGTCCAAGGATCTATCAGATCAATCAGGAAGCCAACGGCGGTCTGCCGCAGCAGAATATCCTTACGACCGGATGTTCCTTAGGCGCGACCCATGCATTGAATGTCCTCCTGCGCCGCCCGGATATCTTCTCAGGATGCATTGCTTTATCCGGTGCCTACAATGCCCGGTATTTCTTCCCTGACTATTGGGACGATCTGACCTACGCCAACAGCCCCGTGGATTATCTTGATGGCATGCCTTACAGCCATCCCTATGTCGATCTCTACCGTACCAAAAATATCATTCTCTGCTGCGGTCAGGGCGCCTGGGAACATCCCATGCAGGAAGACGCTGCCAGAATGAAAGGGCTCTTTGCTTACAAGAATATTCCCGCATGGGTCGACTTCTGGGGCAAGGATGTGTGTCATGATTGGTCATGGTGGAAGCAGCAGCTGCCGTATTTCATGAACTATGTTTGCTGAAGGAGAAGACAATTCTCCTTTTTTTCTTTCCCTTCCTATCTGTAATTTCACATTTCTTTTTCTTTGCTTTTTTGTTAAGATATTAAAGCACATGGGAGATTGGTGGAATTGGCAGACACGCTAGTCTTAGGAACTAGTGGGGCAACCCATGCAGGTTCAAGTCCTGTATCTCCCACTGTTAAATTCAGTAAAAGCCCTTCGTTACCGCATTTCAGCGTTATCAGGGGCTTTTTTTGAACGCGTAAGATCTTTTGATGATTTCGATAGAACTAGCGTGGTCAAATGCAACAGAACTAATGCAGTGCAAACTGATTTCATATTCCTTTTTCAATTGAAAAAGCGATGTTTTATTAATCATCAGATGCTGGCTGAAACAGCAAAAAGCAGCCAATCCATAAGCGAAGCATGCGCAATAAGTGTCCCATCACGCCAAAAATTATCGTCCTAAATGTGAAACGCAAATGAAACGTAAATTTTT
>JAAYWN010000173.1 GCA_012516665.1 Erysipelotrichaceae bacterium | reverse complement strand
GTTTCGGTAATTGTTTGAATGATCTTCTGATTATCTTGATCATTCCGCTCGACGAGCTTCTTTAATGCCTCGATCTTTCCATTGACCGTATCCATACTGATATTCTCCGGTTCTGCGATATAGATCAGATCGTTATCCGTCTTTTTAGAATCTTTTGGATCTACCAATAATTCTTCATACAGCTTTTCACCTGGTCTTAGACCAGTATATTTAACCTCTATATCTTCTTCCGGTGTCAGTCCTGACAGCTGAATCAGATTCTTTGCCAGATCGACGATCTTGACCGGCTTGCCCATATCCAGGATGAATATTTCACCGGTATGTGCATAAGCACCTGCCTGCAGGACAAGCTGCGCTGCTTCTGGAATGGTCATAAAGTAGCGGATAATATTTGGATCCGTAACCGTAACAGGTCCGCCCATTTCGATCTGTTTTTCAAACAGAGGAATAACGGATCCTGAAGAACCTAAGACATTGCCGAATCTCACTGCACACAGTTTTGTAATGCCATTGTTCTTATAGCCTTCCACTAACAGTTCGCACATTCTCTTGGTTGCGCCCATGACATTGGTCGTCCGGACGGCCTTATCGGTAGAGATCATCACGAACTTGGTTACACTGTTCATAATGCAGCACTCAATAACATTCTTTGTGCCTAATACATTGTTCTTGATTGCTTCCAAGGGAGAATCTTCTACCAATGGAACATGCTTATGCGCTGCCGCATGGAAGACAACATCCGGCTTATACTTTGCCATGATCTGGTTGATCCGTGTCTTATCACGCACCGAGCCCAGCAGACAGATCACTTCCGTGCCCTTCTGCATTGTTCCTGCCCGGCGGTCCATATTGATCTCCTGCTGCAGATCATACATATGATTCTCATAGATATCGATCAAAACAATTCTCTTTGGATAGAAAGCCAAGATCTGTCTGACTAATTCCGAACCGATCGAACCGCCGGCACCAGTGACAAGTACTGTCTTATCCGACAGATACCCACCGATTTCCTGATTGTTCAGGTTCAGTTCACCGCGTCCCAGCAGATCATTGATACTGACATTTCGGACAGATGCTTTTGTACCATCCGCATTGTCATGCAGTTCAAACGCTACGATCTTTGTCCGCAGATTCAACTCTCTGCATTTTTCAATAAGCTTTTTTAAGTTGTCTTTCGAAATATTCTTTATCGCAATATAGACGGTATCAATATCATACTGGCTGACAATTTCCGCCATCTGATCATCTGTGCCCAATACAGCGATGCCATTCAGTCTCTTTTTTACCTTCTTTGGATTATTATCCAGAAAGCCTACAATTCTTGTGTCATAACGGTCTGAATAAGTGATCTCACGCAATGCATTGACCCCAGCAGATCCAGCTCCTAAGATCAAAGCTTTATGCTGACGCTTCCTCTGTCCGCTGTCACGGCGCACAATACGATAGATCAACCTAATGGCCAGCATCAGGATCAGCTGGATCATTGCCGCAATAATAGGAATCGATCTTGTATACTCCGGAATCCTCAGGAATACGACCAGAAGCCACCATATAACGTTTGATACGATAACAGAAGCACTGACGCGCAATGCTTCATCAACAGAAATGAACATCCATAAAGAACGATTCAGGCCAAAAGCGAGAATGCTGCCCAAATTGATCAGAATGACCCAGATCATATTTGCCCATAAGGATCTTTCGCCCATATAGAAGGACATTCTGCCGAAATCCGTACGGATGAAATATGCCAGCC
>JAAYWN010000172.1 GCA_012516665.1 Erysipelotrichaceae bacterium | reverse complement strand
TAGAAGGAAAAGGAGAAACCAGATGAAGAACAGTAAAAAGTTTCAATTAGGGATCATTGGCTTAGGACATATGGGATCTGCCATTGCCAGAGGTGCAGTGCGCAAAGAATACATTGAGCGCTATCAAGTGGCTGTCTATGATCCAAGCAGTCACGCACAGGCAGACAGTGCAGTTGAGGAATTTGCCTATCTTTCTTCGCCAAGAGAGCTCGTCAGGAACAGCCATATTGTTCTGCTTGCCGTCACTCCGCAGAAATTGGATGAAGTGCTGGAAGCAATTCATGGCGAGGACATAGATGTTGTACTGTCGATCGTGACCGGAGCTTCTATTTCTCACCTGCAGAATGCGTTAGGAAATATTCCGGTGATACGGGCAATGCCGAATACACCGCTGCAGATCAATGAAGGTGCTACTGCCTTATGTATGTCCAAGAACTGCTTGGCCGATGATTATGACTTTGTCTTCCAGCTGTTCGCTTCCATGGGCGTCACCAGGACTATCTCAGAAGAACAGATGAATGATATCGTCGCCGTGCATGGTTCTACCCCTGCTTATGTTTATTATTTTGTTGACTGCATCATCAAAGATGCTGTAAAAAGAGGCATCGATGCAGAATCAGCCAGAGCTCTCTTGGTGCAGACTGTGATCGGAGCTGGCGAACTACTAGCAAAAAATGCGGATAAGCCATTGGATGACTTCATCAGTGAAGTAGCCACTGAAGGCGGCACGACAATTGAAGCCGTCAATACATTGAAGAATGAAAAGATGGATAAGATCATTCATGATGCAAATGAGAACTGCATCAAACGTGCAAAAGAATTAGGAAAATAGGACTCGATCTGAGCCCTATTTTTTCATCCTATGATCAGCAGCAGTTCATTCCATCCCGTCAAACAGTGTTCTTGCAAAAGCATCCAATTCTTTTTGCTTCCGGATCACGGTCATTTTCTCAGGATACTGTGCCATGATCTGCTGATAACGCTGTCTCTTTTCAGCTGTGCGTCCTTTATACAGGATCCACCATATAAATTCAGCATCTATTTTTTCAAAGCATCCAGGCGAAATACTTTCTCTTGATGTATTGCGATATTGAAAATATCTGTGCACCGCCCGATAGAGGCAGTTCCACCTTGAGAAATCCATAAATATGATCTTATCGGCGGCTGCCATACGCTCCTCCTGCAGAAATCCCGTATAATTTCCATCAATGATCCAATCGGATTGAGCCATGAACTCTCTTACCAAAGAAACAGCTTCTTTCCGCTTTCTTTCTTTCCAGCCATTTTCAAACTGCACAGTATCCAAATAAAGAAGCGGCAGCTGATATGTGTCATGCATCTTTTTTGCCAGCGTAGACTTTCCGCTGCCAGAGTATCCGATAACAGCAATTTTCATTCTGTTTCCTTTCAGAAAAAAAAGCTGATTCTTCATCGGCCTTTTCATTTAGTGGAGGCTATGGGGTTTGAACCCATGACCCCTCCCCTGTGAAGGGAATGCTCTCCCGCTGAGCTAAGTCTCCAGTAAAAAGAATTTTACCACATTCCTCTTTTGTTTCAAAGCGCCAATTTGCAAAAGAAAACACTGATTGATTCACCTGCGATCCATATCAGTGTTCAAAATCATTTGCCTTACTGTACTACAATACAGAATATGGCGAT
>JAAYWN010000171.1 GCA_012516665.1 Erysipelotrichaceae bacterium | reverse complement strand
TGACCAGTTACAGAAGAGCTGTTGGACTCTGCAATGTTCCGATCAATCTGAAATATGAGACAGCTAATCACTTTGGCATAGATCCCAGCCGTGTTTATCTCGAATTTGTTGGATTGAATCACATGGATTTTGTGAAGAAAATTTATGTGGACGGTAAGGATATTACTGAGCAGGCTCTTGATGAATTTCTTAATGCTGCAAAGACAGTTAAGAACATTGATGATGTGCCTTGGGATCCGGATTTCATTCACGGACTTGGCATGATACCGAACGATTACCTGAGATATTACTTCAAGCGTGAAAATATGCTGAAGCACCAGGAAAAGGATTACAGCACAGTAGGTACCAGAGGACAGGTTGTCAGTGGTATCGAACATGACTTGTTTGAAATCTACAAGGATCCGAAAGTGGATACAAAACCAGAGGAGCTTGCAAGGCGGGGCGGTGCTCGTTATAGCGAAGCGGCGTGCAATCTGATCGATTCTCTGTATAACAATACCGGTGATGTTCAGACAGTCAATGTACCAAATAACGGTGCCATTATCGGACTTGAGCCTGAAGAGGTTGGAGAACTCAACTGTATCATTACTGATCACGGTCCACTGCCAATTACAACCGGCACAATTCCGGTTGCAGTCAGAGGGATTATCCAGACTCTGAAGTCTATTGAACGGCTCGTGATCGATGCTGCTGTTACAGGCAACTATGACGAGATGGTTGTGGCAATGACAATCAATCCGCTTGTAGCAGATGATGCGTTTGGCAATAAACTCCTTCGCGAAATGCTGGATGCAAATAAAGATTTCCTTCCGAAATTCTTCCAGAAATAAGGGTTAGTCAACAGAACAGATCTGGCATTCATTCGGCCGTATAGCTGCATGACGATGCAGCATATGCTGATCTGTTCTGCATAGATAATAGGAAAGGATGGATTAAAGGGGACTATGCAGAAATTTTTAAATGATAAACTGATGCCGGCATTATACAAATTCTCACAGTATAAAGTGCTGATCGGAATCCGTGATGGATTGACGATCATCATTCCGTTCACAATTATTGGCAGTATCTTCCTGATTCTTGGTAACTTTCCAGTACAGGCATGGTTGGATTTTGTGGCACCTTACTCCAGATTTTTCGATTCTGTTTCAAATGTGACATTCAGTGTGCTCGGCCTGCTTGCTGCAATAGGCATTGGCTACAATATGGCAGTGCAGTATGATGTCGAACCTATCAGTAATACTGCATTGACTGTAATTGCATTTCTTCTTGCGACAGAAGCTGATGATGGATCAATTAATCTTGATAACTTCAGTGCTGCCGGTATGTTCACTGCAATTCTGGTTTCAATATTTGTGACATTTACATTTAAGTATTTTCTGGATCACAAGATTGTTATAAAACTGCCAGATGGTGTCCCACCCGCTGTTTCAAATTCATTTGTCAGCTTGATTCCGGGTGCGGCAATTATTGGTATTATCTGGCTGATCCGTGTCGTATTTAATATTGATATCAACACATGTATTTCTCTTCTGTTTTCTCCGCTGGTTAAAGGTGTTGCGAGCTTGCCTGGCTTCATTATTTATCTGCTTCTTTATTCTCTGCTCTGGATGGTTGGCATTCATGGTGACCTGATGCTGGAAGGTATTGTCACACCAATCTGGCTGGCACTGTTTGCTGAAAATGCGGCAGCACTTGCGGCAGGCCAGCCTATTCCAAACGTAATGTCTGATGCGTTGGTGGCAATCTTCGT
>JAAYWN010000205.1 GCA_012516665.1 Erysipelotrichaceae bacterium | reverse complement strand
TTTATAATCCCACGTTTGGAGGTTGTAAGACAAGCAATGCGGCAATTTGGCTTAAACAGGCCAGATTCCCGCATTTTATGATTGAAAATATTTGTAATATATAGAACTACTTCAATAAATTTCTTACTTTTTTGTTTAGGGTCTTTGGAAGATAGTTCTCATCGTCAAGATCCAGAGGGTACAAATCATTGAGGGCACTGAGTGTATCACTGCCAGTATATAGGGCACGGTAATACAGATCGTTGTGATTGGTAAGGTTCATATTCTTAAGCGTAGTGATGACTTCATCAACAGTGTGATGATTGCCTCTTTCGTCTAACTGTACCTCAAGCAGCCGGTATATCAGCAGCGCAGTATAGCAGGTGAGAAAGTGGCCGATGATATGCGGTGGCAGATGAACGTATGCAGGCCGTCCCTTGAAGTTTGTCTTCATGACTTTGAAGCAGTCTTCAATCTTGTATCTCTGGGAATTGATTGCCAAAATTTCTTTGACATCATCATTCAGATTCGTGGCGACTGCATAGTAGCCGTCATACATTTCTTCCTGCTTGATGGCATCTTCATTCAATTCATATTCATCATCTTCTGACTTTCCTACTCGACGAATGAAACGCGTGACATCATGTTCTCCTTTTTTGACTTTCTCGGGATCTTTGGATGCGAGGATTGCTTTTGCTCGATCAATCTGTCCTTTGCGTATACTGCGATTGTACTCAAGCATCTTCCTCGAGAATGTGATGATCACTCTCTGCTTCAGTTTGGCTTTCGACTTCACCATTCTTACGCTGCCATTCTTGTAATGCTTTTCTTCTGACAGTCCAAGATCTACTGCAGTCTCAGTTTCCAATACTTTGTAAGCCTGATCGTTGTACAGATCAAGATTGGATGGCTCAGATCTATCAAAGATCTTCATTGCATTGATCGTGATTTTGGAATTGTCTGACAGTCGCCGATAATCATAGTCATTGAAGACAGCTTTCTTCAGTACGTCTGATAACTTCTTAACTGACTGTGCAACGATGAATGCTCTTCCTCCCATGTCATTGAAGATTCGAATGTTGGCAGAACCAAGTCCTGCATCAGCACAGTAGATGAACTTCTGACCTTCTATCATCTTCACCAGTTTCTTTTCGAGAGGCACTGCTGTGATCTGCTCGTTATCAGAGCCTGATGTCACACACATGGTAAGAGGAATACCATTGCTATCCATGAACAGTCCCATTTCAACAATTGGATTGGGGCGATGTTCTTTTGAGTGTCCGTACTTGCGCATGCCTTTGACAATCTCGCCTGTCTTCTCATCAATGCCGTCAGGGTCCGCCATTTCTGTCTCAAAGAAATAGTTCGTGCAGTCGTAGTAGCAGACAGTGGTATCACGCTTGACGATGTGATCACTTTGATCAAACAGATACTCGATATAGGCATCGTAGTTATCACTGAGTACATCAAGAAAATCAAGCATGGCATCATATGTGATGTCCGGATTCTCATAGAAATTATGCAGGTTGTCAAATGTTCCGCTTTTGGATTTGGGATCCAGAATTCTTGCATATGTCAGAAAGCGATTGACGTCATTGCAGTTATACTCCATTTTCCTCTTGGAAGTAGTGAGCATAAAGAATTCTTTTAAATGCAGCTGCTGATAAACACTCTGCAGATAAAGGTATCCGATATTGACTCCTGTGTTCTGCGAGACTGTATAACCAGTGTTGATCAGTTTCTTCTTAAAATCTATTGTCTCAGTAATTGTTGATTTCTCTGAAGCCTCTTCTTCATCACACTCGGCAAGTATCTTCTTGGCATATTCCAATGGGTCATCAGTAATTGCCAAGAGTTCAGAGTGTTTGCCAACTCGCTTATAGTTCTTTGTACTGACCTTCTTGCCGTTACGCTTTGAATACTGAATGTAGTAGATCGGATCAGCAGCTTTCTTGTTATATGACAGGTGCATTTGTACAGTACCTCCCACATCTATTATAGCACATGTATTACATAGTGCTACATTATATTACAAATATTTTCAGACAATTTGACATTAAAAAAGCGGCTGTCAAGCCGTTCCTGTCAATTCTCAATTATGCCAAGTTCCAAAGACCCG
>JAAYWN010000170.1 GCA_012516665.1 Erysipelotrichaceae bacterium | reverse complement strand
TTAAATACGTACGATTGTACAGCCCTGTCAGCATATCGGTCTTGGAAAGATGAAGGATCTCCATCTGCATCTGATGATTTGCCAGCATCGCTTCAACATTTCCTTTGATCAATTCCAGCAGTTCAAGATCCTGATCAGTAAAGGCATTCTTTTTGGTGGAATCGAAACAGAGGATAGCATAGAGCTTCTGTTTGATATAGACAGGTGTGCACAGCGTGGAGCCCAGAAGCTGAGCAGAGGATTCTGTTTTGATCTCTGTATGGTAGACAGCAGTAAATTTGCTGAGGTCGTTGATGATCACCGGACGGTCGAACTTGCCTTCCGTAACAACGCCCAAGAAGGTCTCCATCGGGTCGAAATTGATATTATAGACGTCATCGCCATAGCCGCGCTTAGCAACAATATGTGCGGTGCCATGATGCAGGATCATTAAAGAGCATAGATCACTGTGCTGCACAGCCTTGCCGCAGTTCTCCAAAATAAACTCATAAACGCTCTGGTCGGTATCTAATTGAACAAAGTCATTTGCCATCTGCAGCATGATCTTCCGTGCGGTCGAGATCCTTGTGATATTCTGGAAAGTCTCCTGCTCTGCTATCGGCATGATCTGCAGGAGCCAGCATGTTTCATTCTGATGCAGGACTTTGCGGCCATTCACCGTAAAGAAATGCATGTTTTTTTCTTTTTTGACAGCCAATTGACGTCCGTCGATCGTTTCGGCAGTTTCATCAATGATCGGCAGCAGGTCGCGATAAGAAAGATCTGCCATGGCAGTGCACTGTATATTCAAAGGGATGATCTTTTTCGCCTGCACTAAAAAAGTTGGTGTGACCATCAGTTCACTGAATTCATGAAGTTTTTCTAAGCTGATCTCTTTCATGATTGTCTTTTTGCCGTTCTTTATTTTATCATGCATTCATGCAATATAAGGATCTGTTTAAAATAATGATGGATAATAATGAGTAATGCGGCATAAATTGATTGCTTTTTGTCCGACTGAAGGGATGCAGATGGCAATGAACAAAGCCCTTGTTTTGTTCATTGAGCAGATGTGCAAAGCATGTTACAATCTTCCCTGCTGAAAGGGGATTCACGAGTTATCATGGAAAATCAGAAAAAGATGAAGTGGCAGACACTCTGTTTTATGTGCTTTTCTACCCTATGGGGATTTGGAAATGTACTGAATGGGTTTGCTTACTTCAACGGTATTCAGGTCATTTTTTCTTGGATACTGATGTTTGCACTGTATTTTGTTCCATATGCATTAATGGTAGGAGAATTAGGCTCTGCATTTAAAGAGAAGGGAGGCGGAGTTACTTCCTGGATCTCAGAAACATGCGGCAGCAAGATCGCTTATTATGCCGGATGGACATATTTTGCCGTGCATATTACGTATATTGTCAGCAAGTCTACAGGCGCTCTGAAAGCGGCCAGCTGGCTGGTCTTTCAAAATGGAACGACCTACAACACGTTCCCAACGATCTATGTACAGGGGGCTGCTTTGATCCTCCTGCTTGTGTTTGCCTGGATTGCCAGCCGCGGTCTGAATCCGCTGAAGAAATTGGCAACATTAGCTGGTACAAGCATGTTCGTCATGAGCATCCTGTATATCATTATGATGTTCGGGGCAAAGGCAATGTTCCCAAATGCCGGCTATGTATCCATGGATTTCTCTTTAAAGAATCTGGTGCCGTCATTCAATGTTGAATATTTCACTTCATTGTCGATCCTCGTCTTTGCGGTCGGCGGATGCGAAAAGATCTCGCCGTATGTCAATAAGGTAGAGAATGCATCCAAGGGCTTTCCAAAGGCAATGATCGCAGTAGCTATCATGGTCGCTGTCTGTGCATTGCTGGGTACGGTCGCTATGGGAATGATGTTCCCGGCGATTGCCCAGGGCGGAGAAGGTACGCTGCTGAATGGCGAGACTATTACTTCCACTTCCTTTATTGCCAATGGCTCCTATCTGTCGTTCCAATTATTGGGACAGTATTACGGTATGGGCAATGTCTTGATGATCATCTACGCGGCATGCAACCTCATCGGTCAGCTTTCGACATTGGTCATCAGTATTGATGCTCCATTGCGGATGTTCCTGGATGATGCAACGACCCAGAATATGGTGCCAAAGAGCATGCTGAAACAGAATCAGTACGGTGCGTATGTCAATGGCATTCTGCTGATCGTTGTTCTTTCCAGCATCCTGATCGCAGCTCAGATGCTTGTGCCGGGCGCCGATGAAGTATTGAAGCAATTGACCAAATTGAATTCAGTCTGTATGCCATTGCGCTATCTCTGGGTATTTGCGGCCTATATCATGCTGCGCAAAGCAACGGATCGTTTCCCGCGTGAATACCAGTTCGTAAAGAACAATAAGTTAGCAGTGGGCCTTGGCGCATGGTGCTTCCTCGTTACGGCAGCCTGCTGCATCATGGGCATGTATTCCACGGATATCTTTACGATGATCCTGAATGTTCTGACACCGTTTGTACTGATCATGCTTGGTCTGATCATGCCGTATATCAGAAAGAGACAGGACGCAAAAGAAGCAGCGTAAAACAGGAATGGAAGGAATTGTATGATCTCACTGCAGAAATATAAAGCATGGTTCTCGGGAAAAAAAGAAATCGATGAACAGTCCGCAGAAGCAGGGGTCATCGGTGTCTTTGACGCAATCGATCACAGCCATTTCTCCGCCTGCCAAAAAGATGCTTTCGCATCATATTATCTGGACAGCATCAAGCAGGCAGATCACGTCAGGAGACTGAAGCTGGAGAAGATGAAGGATGCACCAGAACAGGTGCTCTCTTCTTGGATGGCACACAATGCCTATCAGAAACATCTGCAGCAGGTACAGCAGGATGATCATACGAAATTCATGATGTCCGGATTGACAGTGATCATGAGCGGAACGCTCTGCATCTACTTTATCTATGCGGTATGCAGTCAGAAGTTCCTGCTGAATTTCAGCTTAGATGCATTGATCGGTTCGATCGCTTTTGCTTTTCTGATCATCAATATCCGCAAGAAGCTGCAGATCGCAAAGCGGTATTCTTCGGGCAGAGAACTGATCCTGCTGGAGGGAATCTCCTTCCTGATCTGTGCATTATTAAAGATGGTCATTCCATCTATGTTCGATCTATCCGTTGTGATCCTGTTCATTGCATACATGACAGAGAAAAAGAAATTAGAAAAGACGATTGCCGTTTCTATTCATTGAAAGATGAGAAATGATATCGTCTGGCAGGCAGAAATGTCTGCTTTTTTTGTCTGAAGACACTAGCAGAATGATGCATCCTGACAGAATCATGATGCATAGACATATTGATCATGTCAGTAACATCACTATCCAAGGCAGCAGCGTCTACCGTTTCCTTTTCAATTGCTTGGCTTGTCGACTATGATCTCTGTTAAGCCATTTACAGCACTGTAGACGGAACATTTTCATTTTATGGTTCATGCGGATGTGCCTGCAGGAAAAAAAATATTCTTGCCAAAAGAAAGAACCGGATGCATCATTCTAACTAATAGGAGAATAACAGTATGAAAAAGATCATCGTTCTTTATGATTCATGGCACCATCACAATACCGAAAAACTGCTGCAGGGATGCGGTGAGAAATGCCAAGGAAAAGTCACTGTCGATCTTTACCCCCTGCATGATGGCAATGCGGTGCCTGATCTGTCCTCGTATGATGCAATTGGCTTTGCGTCCGGTGTATATGCAGGACGTATGAGCGAAAAGATCCTTGCTTATATTAAGGAGAATCAAACTGCTTTGACTGATCGCTCCATTCTTTTCTTTTCAACCAGCGGTTTCGCCAATACTAAGGCAATGAAGAATGCCGCCGGCATGATACCCGACAGCACTGTAAAAGGCATGTTTGCCTGCCCTGGATGGAACACGTTTGGTCCATTCAAACTTATTGGCGGCACGAGCAAGAATCATCCGAACGAAACAGATATGCAGAAGGCGGCAGATTTTGTTATAGAAGCGATGAAATAAGAAAACGAAATGGCTGCATGATGCGGCAGAGAAGGCGTAGATCAAAGATAGGAGCATTTAGATGAAAGTAATAGAATATGGAAAAGAGAATCCGGAAGTGATCATTCTGCTGCATGGCGGCGGCTTATCCTGGTGGAATTATCGGAAAGAAGCAGAATTATTAAAGGATACATATCAT
>JAAYWN010000169.1 GCA_012516665.1 Erysipelotrichaceae bacterium | reverse complement strand
GGTACCGCTGTAAGAAATCTGGAATTGACAGATGATGACCAGGAGATTATGCGGAATTATGGTCTGCTGACGGCAAAACCGGTGATCTATGTGGCAAATATGAGCGATGAAGAGATCTCTGATCCTGCTTCCAATCCATATTATGCAAAAGTAAAGAAGCTGGCGGATGAAGAGGGTTCTGAATGCATTGCCATCTGCGCAAAGATGGAAGAAGAGCTTTCAGGATTGGATAAAGAAGAGAAGAAAGCATTCTTAGATGACCTGGGCATTGCTCAGTCTGGCCTGGATCAGATCATTCAGGCAGCGTATCATCTGCTGGGCCTGCGCACATTCTTTACGGTCGGTGAACCAGAGTGCAGAGCGTGGACGTTCCATAATGGCATGAAGGCACCGCAGTGTGCCGGGATCATCCATACAGATTTTGAAAAGGGCTTTATCAGAGCTGAGATCTATGGGTATGAAGATCTTATGCAGTATGGCAGTGAGAAAGCATTGAAGGATGCTGGAAAACTGAGAGTAGAAGGAAAAGAATATCTGATGCAGGATGGCGATGTCGTCTTCTTCCGCTTCAACGTATAACAGCAGATTGCTTAAAATGTATGACAGAGGATGAAAGATTCGCAAAATCCTCTGCAGAAATGTGCCAATCAAGGGCACGGTGCTGAAATCTCGAGTTTTGAAGGAAAAACGATGTATAGCCCATGGGTACGGGCTCTGCATCGTTTTGTCTGTGTAGTGAACTGGATCATATTATTGTGAATGCGCGAATCAGCAATATCTGAGCAGCCGTCTTCTTCCGCTTTAACGTATAACAGCAGATTGCTCAAAATGTATGGCAGAGGATGAAAGATTGACGAAATCCTCTGCAGAAACATGACAATCAAGGGTACTGTGCTAAAATATAGGTACATAAAAGGGAGGATGCTTTATGAAATTAGTCCTTGCAATCGTATCAAACGATGATGCCTCGGCAGTATCTGCTGCTCTGACAAAGAATAATTTTTACATGACACGCTTAGCAACAACCGGCGGATTCTTAAGAGCAGGCAATACGACACTGATCGTAGGTACAGAAGATGATCTTGTCGACAAATGTATTGAAGTAATTGGCTCTGAAGCAAAGAGAAGAACGGAGATCGTACCATCAACAGCCAGCTATGATATTGGCAGATATGCCTCTTTCCCTGTGGAAGTGCAGATCGGCGGAGCAACCATCTTCGTACTGGATGTTGCACAGTTCAAGAAACTTTAAGCAGAAAGCGGAGCAATCCGCTTTTTTAAAATGATGATAAGAATAAGAAAAGCAGAAGAAATCGATATTCCTGAGATCCATGCGATCATGCAGCAGGCAAGAAGATATTTTGCCGCGGAGAACATTCCGCAGTGGCAGGGGGAGTATCCAGCAGAAATAGATATTGTGGATGATCTGAAGCAGAATGGCGGATATGCGGCAGAAGAAGATGGCATAGTCGTTGGTTATTGCTTCATTCAGGTCATGAAAGATCCTAACTATGATCATATAGAAGGAAAGTGGCTGAATGAAGAGCCTTATGCCGTGATGCATCGAACATGCATACATAATGAATATAAAGGAAAAGGGATTGCAGGCATGTTTTTGGAAAAAGCTCTGCAGATGGCAGAAAACGTGCGTGCTGATACCCATGAAAAAAATCTGTCAATGCGGAAAATGCTTGAAAATCACGGCTTTCAGGCATGCGGTACGATCTATGTAGAAGATGGAACACCGCGGATCGGATATCAATATACAAAAGAAAGAAGACCTCAGTGATCTTCTTTCTTCATATATGCAAGCAGGTCTTCTCTGCTGTTTTTTATTTTTTCTTCAATGACTGCATTCAGCAGTTCAGCTAAGATTGCTGAGATCTGTTCTTTCTGATATCCGCATGCGGCCGCATCTGCACCATTTACCTGCAGCTGACCGATCGTGAAACAGTCATTATCTGCAAGGATCTTTTCATGGCATGCTTTGACATTAGCACTTGAGAAAGATGGATCAAGTGCCTGCCGGAAATTTAAATAAGCATCAAAGGACTGTGAATAAGCACTGAGAAAGCGGCGCAGTGCAATACGATCGGTGAGCGGATCATGGCGATGATCGATCATTGCCGTGATCAGTCGGATGTCCTGCTTTGGATACTTCAGCCGCCGCAGGATCGCTGCAGGATCGCTCAATTCCGACAGAAGGACAGCCATGCGGACATCGGCATCCGGTTCTGCCCGATCCATGTCCGCAAGGACAGCATTCCAATGCGGAATCGCTATGATCTCCGGAAAGAATACATGCATGACACTGCGGTAGGTATCAAAATATAAAGCACATTTTTTTGCCTGCAGCAGTCCTTTCATTTCTTCACGGATGCGTTCATAGGAGATATACGACAGCAGATCTTTTTTCTCAAAGATCGCTTTTTTTGTGCTCTCTTCAATCTGAAAATCTAATTGTGAGGCAAAGCGGATGGCCCGCAGAATACGCAGGGCATCTTCATCAAAACGTTTTTCGGGATCGCCGATACATCGAAGAATATGGTTCTCAAGGTCTTCTCGGCCATGGAAAAAATCCAAAATGCCAGTCTCATCACTGTAGCAGAAAGCATTGACCGTAAAGTCACGGCGGGCACAGTCTTCTTCAATGGCAGAAGTGAATTGTACGGCGTCTGGATGGCGATGATCCTGATAGGCGGCATCTTTTCGATAGGTCGTGATCTCGACCGGATGGTGCTGTGAAAGAACAGTTAAAGTCCCGTGCTTCAGTCCTGTTTCAATGGTCTTATGATCTTTGAATACTTCTTTCATCTGCTCTGGCAGAGCATTGGTCGTCAGATCATAGTCATGCACCGGCAGACCTAAAAGCAATGAACGGACAGCACCGCCGACAATGTAGCACTCATAGCTATGAGCATTCAGATCATTCATCAATGTTCTGACGTATGCAGGGATCTCTAGTTTCATGGCTTTATTTTAGCATTCTCTCGCGATGTTTTGTACGAAAATGGGATTGCTTGGCTATAATGGAAACAGAAGCGTGAGGATATAAAATGCGAATTGGACAGTCATCAGATATTCATCAGTTGGTTGCGGGAAGAAAACTGATCTTAGGCGGTGTAGAAATACCGAATGAAAAAGGCCTGCTTGGGCACAGCGATGCGGATGCTTTATGTCATGCGGTCGGTGAAGCAGTTTTAGGTGCACTGGCCTTAGGGGATCTTGGTTCTCATTTTCCGGATACCGATTCCAAGTGGGAAGGCGTCAGTTCTTTGATCATCTTGGAAGGATGCTATGAAATGATGGACAGAGCAGGATATCGCATTGGCAATGTAGACAGTCTGATCATGATCGAACATCCGAAGATGGCACCGCATATTGAGAACATGCGTGCAAATATTGCCAGAGCACTTCACTGCGATCTCAATCGGATCAGTGTGAAAGCAACACGCGGCGAAGGCATGGGCTTTGTCGGACGCGGCGAAGGCGTGCTGGCACAGGCGGCGGTGCTGCTTGAGGAGAAACAATCATGTTTGAAAGACTGAATGAAGTAAAGGTACTGCGCGATCCCGTTCATGGATATATTCATATTGACCTGAAAGTCATATGGGATGTGCTGAACAGTGCATGGTTCCAGAGACTGCGGCGGATCCGTCAGCTGGGCGGTGCGGTAGTTGTTTATCATTGCGCGGAACATACGCGGTTTGAGCATTCCCTTGGCGTCTATGAAATCGTCAGACGCATGGTCACGGAGGTCCCGGATCTTTCACGAGAACTGAATGAGAAAGAAAAGGTGACAGCTGAATTGGCAGCCATGCTGCATGATATCGGCCATGGCCCGTATTCACATGCCTTTGAAGGCGTTACGAATACATCGCATGAGGTCTATACATGTCGGATCATTGAAGAAAATACGGAGATCACGAAGATCCTGGAAGATGCCTGCCCTGGTCTCTCTAAGGACGTAGCGGATGTGATCCGCCATGAGAGCTCCAATCCGATCCTCTCGCAGCTGATCAGTTCGCAGCTGGATGCAGATCGCTTTGACTATCTGATCCGTGATGCTTACTTTACCGGTACGAAGTACGGAGAGTTCGACATGGAGCGGATCCTGCGGACAATGCGAGTAGACAATGGCAGACTGGCCGTAAAGGAAAGCGGTGTCTATGCTGTGGAGAACTATATCATGGCCCGCTATCATATGTATTGGCAGGTCTATTATCATCCCGTGGCTCGCTCGTATGAGTGCGTACTGCATATGCTTTTCAAGAGATTGAAAGATCTTGGCACGAGAAAACTGGATCCATCCGTTATCCCGCTGTTCATTCCGATCATTAAAGGACAGAAGATCCCTTTGCATACATACTTTGATCTGGATGAGTATGCCTGTGCCTATGGCTTTGCTCAGCTGGTGCATCATAAGGATCCGATCACAGCGGACTTGGCGCGGCGGATCCGTGACCGCGATCTCTTTGAATATGCGGACAGTACGCCATCTTTCAACCGAAAGATGAGAAGCACACTGAAAAAAGCAGGGTATGATCTGAACTATTATTGGGGCAGGAATGAAGTAGAACAGAACCCATATAAGCCTTACAGCGGGGAGTTCAGCGGCAGCATCTGGGTCAGAATGAAGGATGGTTCTACCCGCGAACTGAGCAACGCATCCAACATTGTATACAGTCTGATCCATGGTCCGACAAATGACGATAATAAAGTGTTTTTTCCAGATCTGAAGAAGAAGTGAGCATAATGCACTTCTTTTTTCATGGTTTTCATAAAAAACACTGTTTTTTTATGCAGAAAATATGAAACCGCATTGACGTGGCGCAATTCTTCAGTATAATCATCCTGCAAAGGAGATCATCCGATGAAAGTGCATGTCTGCTTTGTACAGAATGATGTATTGAATCATGAGACGAAAACAGCTGCCGATGGTATCGGATTGCTGAATGAGGATCATCTGCTTTACTTTGAAGACGATAAAAAAGCAAAGCATGCGATCACATTTACTTCAGAGGGGGTTATTTTAGAAAGAATAGCAGAGGTATCAAGCCGTACGATTCTTCGATATGGTGAACAAGGGAAATGTTCAGTGAACTCGCCCTATGGAGCGATGCACTTCACATCTCAACTGCAGTTCAGTGAGAAGAGGGATTCTTGCTGGAAGGTCCATTATTCGATCTTTTCTGAAGAAGAAAAAGTATCAGAAATGGAACTCGAATGGAAATTTGAAAAATTAGCCTGATTCTGTATTGACTTATGGTCAATCATGACTTATTATCACCACACAGAATATACTAAACAGATCATCTTAACTAATCGCAGCACATGCAAAGGAGCTAATATCATGACGTATACGCAGACAATGACAGATGTCGCTTATGACTGTCTGTCCGAACGCAAAAGAGAAATTGAATTTGTGAAATTATGGGCAGATGTAGCAAAAACTATGAAGATCCCAGAGGATCGCTTAAAGAGGAAGAAGGCACAGTTCTATTCAGAATTGATGCTTGACAGCCGTTTTGCGTCACTGGAGAACAACAAATGGGATCTGCGCAACCGCAGAAAGTTTAATGAACTTCATTCTGCTGCCGAAGAAATTGAATCGGATGAGGATGAAGAGGATGATGAACAGCTTGATCGTTCCGGCTTGGATATTCCAACGGGAGACGATGCTTACGATAATTGATCGCTGATAGAAGAGACATACCGTCTCTTCTGTTTATTTTTATGTGAATTGCTTTTCATCAGTGAAGTTTTGACATAGAATAGAGTTGCAATAAAGGAGGAAGTATAAACTTATGGCATTAGTTTCTGCAAAGGAAATGGTAGACAAGGCTCACGAGGGCCACTACGCGATTCCGGCATTTAACATCAACGATCTTGAATGGACGAAGTCAGTACTTGCTGGTATTCAGCAGGCAAATTCACCAGCAATTCTTCAGGTATCTGAAGGTGCTGGAAAGTACATGGGAGGATTTAAGACTGTAGCTGATATGGTCCGCGATCTCTATGAGCACATGGGCATTACTGTTCCAGTTGCTCTGCATTTGGATCATGGCACATATGAAGGTGCAAAAGCCTGCATTGAAGCTGGTTTTACATCCATTATGTTTGATGGCTCTCATTTTGATTTTGATGAGAATGTAGCAAAGTCCAAGGAAATCATTGCTTTGGCTCACAGCAAGGGAATCTCTGTTGAGTGCGAAGTCGGCGGTATCGGCGGCACAGAAGATGGCGTTACATCTGCTGGTGAATTGGCAGATCCAAAGGAATGCAAGGCAGTAGCTGAATTAGGTGTTGATTTCTTAGCTGCTGGCATCGGCAATATCCATGGTGTATATCCAGCTAACTGGGCTGGTCTGAACTTTGACAGACTTGATGAGATCAACGCTGCTGTCAATGGCAAACCACTGGTCCTGCATGGCGGATCGGGCATTCCATTTGAGCAGGTCCACAAGGCAGTTACAATGGGTGTTTCTAAAGTAAACATCAATACAGAACTGCAGCTTGAATTTGCTAAGGCTACACGTGCTTATATTGAAGCAGGCAAGGATCAGGAAGGCAAGGGCTATGACCCTCGTAAGCTCCTGAAACCAGGAAGCGATGCAATCATCGCTAAGGTCATTGAGCTCTGCAAGGCATTTGGTTCTGCTGACAAGGCTTAATCAGGTAATATAGAAGAGGTTCTTCGGAATCTCTTTTTTTAAATCGGTAAAAACAATAATTTTAACTGCATGATGCAGAAATGATCTGCAGAAAGTGATAGTAGAAATTGTCAGGGATGCTGTATGTCCCTGATATTTTTTTATGATTTTTACAAAAAAAGACGCAATGCTCTGCAGGATAAATAACCGAATATTGGGAATACGTCAATGCAAAATGGTAACAATGAAATGCTGAATAAATTAAAAATTACCGCAATGGCAGATGGAATAATCATGCCCTGCCATAATCTGCTCAAACTATATTAGGAGAAAGAAAGGACGTATCATGAGCAAATTATTAGAAACGGTTCAAAAGTATCCCCAGACTGAAATCTGGAATGATTCCTGCAGCTATCAGGAATTATCGGCGTCTATCGAAGAGAATGGGGCTAGCGGGGCAACAACAAATCCTGTCATTGTCGGGAATGTTTTAAAAAAAGAACTTCCGGAACGGGAGGATACAATTCGCTGTGAGATTGCAGATCATCCTGATAAGACGGAGGATGATATTGCATGGACAGTGATTAAGACCATGGGCCTGAAGGCCAGCAGACTGCTGATACCGCAGTTTGAAGCTTCTCATGGTCAAAAAGGCCGAATCTCTTTTCAGACAAATGCAAAATACTACACCAATTCTCAAAAAATGATCGATCATGCTTTAGATCTTGCCGCTGTCTGCCCGAATTCACAGATCAAGCTCCCTGCAAGTCAAGCAGGTATAGAAGCATTTGAAGAATTGACTTATCAAGGCGTATCTATCAACGCAACGGTCTCTTTTACTGTATCTCAGGCAATTGCCGTAGCAGAGGCTGTTGAACGGGGCTTGAAAAGAAGAGAAAAAGAGGGATTGGACTGTCATCAGATGCACCCTGTATGTACTATTATGGCAGGCAGAGTGGATGATTATCTAAAAGCTTGGCTGAAACCGAGAGATGTATTGATCAGTGCCAACGCAATTGAACATGCAGGTGTGTATGTTGTGAAGAATGCATACCGCATCTATCAAGAAAAGGGATATAGGACAAAACTGCTGGTAGCAGCATTCCGCAATTTAGATCATTGGCGTGAATTTATCGGTGGAGACATTGTGCTGACAATCCCTTTTGCTTGGCAGAAAAAGTATAACAGTGCAGATATTGAAGTAACAGCACATATGGATGATCCAATGGATGAAGATCTGCTGCAGGAACTGAATCAGCTTGATGAATTTCATAAGGCGTTTGATCCGGATGGCCTAAAGCCGATAGAATTTGAACATTATGGTGCATTTATAAAAACAATGGATCAATTCCTGAATGGATATGATGAGCTTGTGAGGTTGATGAGAGGGTATAAGGTGAAATAATGGCAAATACATTTCTGGTGCCAAAGAAAATAATCAGTGGCAAAGACGCCATGCATGCAGCTGCGCCTTATTTATGCGGCAGTGGCAGAAAACCATTGATCGTTACAGATCCTACAATGATCGAGCTGGGAAATCTGGCAAAGCTGACGGATCAGCTGGATACGGAATATGCTGTTTGGTCCGGTATTGAACATGAGCCAGATGACGTGATGATCAAACAGGGTGCAGTAGAATATCAGCAGAATGCATGTGATTCACTCATTGCTTTGGGCGGCGGATCGGCGATTGATTCCATGAAGGCTATCGGACTGATGATCCATCAGGATCATCCTCTTTCTTACTTTATGGGGAAACAGATCCAGTGTACCATGCCTCATATGTGTGCCATACCAACAACGGCCGGTACAGGCAGTGAGGCAACAAAATTTACAATTATCAATGATACCTCAAGCAAAGTTAAAATGCTGCTGAGCGGAGAATGTCTGATGCCTGATCTAGCAGTTATTGATCCGCAATTCACGATGACAGCCCCTAAGAGCGTGACGGCAGCAACAGGCATTGATGCATTATGCCATTGTACAGAAGCGTATACTTCTCGCAGATCACAGCCATTGAGCGACACATTTGCTTTATCGGCAGCTAAGAGGATCTTTGCAAACCTGCGTACATGCTATGAAGAACCTGATAATGAAAATGCCAGGATACAAATGAGTTTAGCAGCTGCTGAAGCAGGTATTTCCTTTAATAACAGTTCAGTAACTATTGTTCATGGTATGTCACGCCCAATTGGCGCATTGTTCCATATTGCGCATGGTCTCTCAAATGCAATTCTTCTGGAAGAATGCATGCGGTTTGTGGCTGATGGTGCTTATGATCGTTTTGGTGCGATGTCACGTGCGTTAGGCTTCAGTACATCCAAGGATGATAAAGAAGCCTCCGAAGCATTTCTTGCGGAAGAAGCTCAGATGCTTAAAGATCTTCATATTCCATCGATGTCTCAATTGGGGATCGACCGTAAGATCTATGAAGAAAATATCCCCAAGATGGCTAGAGATGCCTTTGCATCTGGTTCGCCTTCGAATACAATAAAAGACATAAGAGTTGAAGATATGGAAAATCTGTATCGACAGATCTATCGATAACATTTACTGCATGTTCAAGGAGAATGAATATGGATAAAGTAACAATGCTTGTATTTACGATTGTATTGGCTTTGCTGGTGACCTGGATCATTGAGGCAGTTAGAGTATATCCAATGTATCGCGATGAGATCTATGGCAGTCTATTTGGTAGTTTTTTATCCTTCTTCTTCAAATTTGCTGTATTCAAGGACTGCTCAAAAAGCGGATATTTGAAAACAAAGATCGGTACCCATCGCATGATCTTCTCAGCAATACAGGAGAATGGAAAAACGGCGGATCGTTTCTGCACAATATTTTATAATCGGGGAATCATGGTGATCTGCTATCAGAAGATCAATGGTGAACTGATTGGCAAAGCCAAAGATAAAGACTGGATCGTGAAAAGAAAAGATAAGGAAGGCGTTGTACATTCCTATCGTCATCCAAATCCAACGACTGATTTTAAAGCATATCTACGCAGAATTGTTACTGCTTATCCAGATGCTCATATTGAAGCAAGAATTGCTGTGGATGATGAGGCTGTATTTGATTCCTTGAAATCTGAGATTGTTATTGTGCATGATAAAGATATTGTCAATGAATTGATTATGGTACAGGCACCATTGGTGAATGATGAACAGATTGTATCGGATTATCAGAAACTGTCTGCAAAGAAGGGGTGAGAATGAACAGAAAGAAGGACGCAGGGTATTCCCTTGCCATCTTAAAAATTTTATATGATACAGGAACGATCCGCGCACAGGATCTTGCATCAAAGATTGGTCTTTCCGAAAAAACCATACGCAGCAAAGTACATGCTGCTGATGCTTTCCTATGCACGCATGATATGGGATCAATTGAATTGCGCCCTCATGTCGGAGTTGTTCTGAATCAGGATGCAAAGCAGAGAAGAGGACTTTCCTCATTCTTAAAAAGCCATTTGCCAGAAGATACGATGAGCGACACGAATCGAATGAACAAGACTTTAAAACTGATCTTATTATCGGCAAAAGAGAAAACAGGAATTACCACACAGAAGATTGCGGATCAATTGTATTTATCCGTTCCGACAACGCAGAAGATCATTAAAGAGTGCGAGGAGTGGCTGAAGGCATTTGATATTACTTTAATGTGTGTACGCAAAAAAGGATTGGTCATGAAGGGATCAGAGGAGAACTACCGTCAGGCTTTGAAGAAATTTATAGTATCTGTAGATTCTGATGAAAGACCGGCAGAAGATCTTCTGTATTTTCTCCCTGGCTTAAATATTGATTCCATTGAAAAAATATTGCAGGAAGTTGAAAAAGAATGGAACTTCAACTTTACAGATAATTCCTATGCGAACATCCTGGTCTATATCTGCGTTGCACTGTATGAAAATCTCCAGGGACAGAAGTGCCTGAGCTTAAAGTATGGCGATGTCAGTAAAAATATTGAAGCATGTACCGAGTTTCGCTTCTCGCGTGCACTATATCAGAGACTGAATGATCATCTTGGTCTAGCGGAACGTCCGGAAGAGGTTGGTTTCCTTACAGTACAGATTCTCTGCTCACATGTTATTGAAAATCAGACCAACAATCCCCAGAAGATGGTCCAGGAATATGATAAAAAACTGAATGATTTTGTTAAAAAGACCATTTCTGTTGTATCCGAAGTCATGAATGTTGATATGACAAAAGATGAGACATTATACGGCGGTCTGGTCAATCATATCCGTCCGCTGCTGTTCCGTCTGCGCTATGGGGTACAGTCGGAAAATATTGCGAATATATATGTTCGTGAAAAGTATATTTCTACATTGCGCGTATCATGGCTGATCTCAACTCTGTTTGAGGAGTATTTTCATATGTCGATCTCTGACAATGAGCTGAGCTATATTGCGCTCTATATTCAAAGCGCATTGGATCGCAACAGCAGACCGATGAAAGCTGTATTGGTATCAAATCTAAATATGAGCATTTCACAGCTGGTGACGGATAAACTGATTCATCATGTTTCAGACATCAAGGAATGCAAGATCTTATCCACACATGAATTTGGCAGTATGAAGCATATTGATGCAGATCTGATCCTGACAACAACAGCTTTGGACAGCAATGACAGCCGCATATTGATTCTGCCTGATCCATTCGCTGACAGCAATTATGATCTGATCCGTGACCGCATTACTGAACTGAAAAAGAATGATTATAAAAAAACGTTCCATTTTGACGCAGTATGCCATTCGCTATTTGAACCAGAACTGATGATGACACACGTACATTGCACAGATAAGAAAAAACTGCTGAAAGATATGTGCACAAAGCTGACCATCAAGGGATATGCTGCACCAGGATACTATCAAACAGTGATTGCCCGTGAGGAATCATCAACAACATCTATTGGACTTGGTGTTGCCATTCCGCATGGTCAAATGAAGTATACAAATGAATCAAAACTTGTTATTGCTACATTAGATGAGCCGATTGATTGGGGAACAGAAAAAGTCAGTGCTGTATTTTTACTGAATATTCTGATGAAGAATGAAAATGAGATCAATAAATGGCAGGAGTTTTATCGCCAGTTTATTAAGCTGACTGAATCACAGGAGAATGTGAAAAAGCTGGAAAGCTTTAGAAATGAGATTGAATTATATTACTTTCTGATTCAATAAAAGGAAAAGATATGGAACTGAAAGATATATTAGATAAGAATATTATTGATTTAAAAGTACAGGGAAGCACAAAGACTGATGTGCTTCATAATATGAGCAAACTGCTTTTGGCGCATGGTTATATAGATGATATTGATACATTTGTAAAAGATATTTATGCAAGAGAGGCAGAGGGGCCGACTGGGATGGGCAGTGGTCTATCGATTCCGCATGGCAAATCATCTGCTGCCAAGAAGATCAGTATTGCTATTGGCAGAACTTTGCACCCAATTCAATGGGAGTCCAGTATTGATCCTTCTGGTTTTCAGAAGACCGATATGATATTCCTCTTCTGTGTCAGCGCAGATTCTTCATTTGCTCAGAATCATATGCTCCTGCTGAGCCAATTGGCAGGGAAACTTGGCAATGAATCTCGATTGGCACAGCTTCGGGCGTGTACAACAGCACAGGAGATCATTGATACGATTGTCTGTGAGGATAGTGAACTGAAGCAGCATGCCTCAAGTGAAGAAGAAATAGTTGATCTTGATATTGATCTATAAGAAATGATGAAGTGGCAAAAAGCCACTTTTTTAGTTATTGCGTTAACTTTTCCGAAAGTTATAACTAAAATTTGATGAGTCTAATGAAGATGCACGAAAATGCATCTTTTTGGTACTTGAAAGCCTTCATGAAT
>JAAYWN010000168.1 GCA_012516665.1 Erysipelotrichaceae bacterium | reverse complement strand
TCTTCCGTGAACCAAGCGATACAGAAGGGACCTTCTATGATATTTATCCGGAAGGTGTCTTAGAAGCATATGAGGGCGATGAGAATCTGAGGCAGAAGAAAGCAGATTGGGGCTTGGATTTCAACCGCAACTTTCCATTGGGATGGTTCCCGGATTCCCGTCAGCCAGGGGCTGGTGCCTATCCGCTCAGCAATCCTGAGAATAAAGCTGTCGTAGATTTTGTTTTAGCACATCCGAATATCGGAGGGGCGGCCATCGGTCATACGAGCGGCGGTCTGCTCCTCTATCCTCCTGGAACAAAACCTTCCAAAGATGCTCCAGGCAGCGATATCGCTTCATTTAAGGCAATTGCAGAGATGGGAGTGCAGGAACTTGGCTATCAGCCATTGAATATCTTTGACTCCTTTATGAGCGATCAGACGCACTATGACAGCGGGGCACTTGATGACTGGTTCTATCAGTCGCAGGGCATTCCTGCTTATACCATGGAGTTCTGGGATGTAGCGAGCAAAGCAGGCGTTCCTCGTGTCTGGGCTGGCAAGCCTGAAGAACCGCAGAAAGCATTGGAACGGTTCAATGCCGTCATGGATTGGGTCAAGACCAATGCACCGGAATATTACATGGATTGGAAAGAATATGATCACCCTGTATTTGGTAGGGTGGAATTGGGCGGCCTGAATTTCAAGTATACGATCCAGAATCCGCCGCAGAAATACTTAGCAGCTGAGTGTGAGCATGATACAAAGTTCAACCTTCGCTTTGCTAAGGCAATGCCGCATCTGACTTTGGACAGTGTCCAGAGTGAGACGATAGGCGATGGTCTCTTCAGAGTCATGGCAGAGGTCGGCAATCTTGGGTTCCTCCCGACAAATCTGACTGATGAAGCTGTTTCTCTGAAGATGGATCATCCCGTTTCTGTATCAATTGAAAAAGCAGAAGTCATTGAAGGAAAGAAAGTCAATGAGATCGGCAGTCTCTCAGGTTTCTCTAGGACTGAGACGGGTTCCTTCTATGGCAATCTCACGACCTTTGCAAATGCAAAGGCAAAGAAGAAAGTCTCCTGGATCATCAACGGAAAGACAGGCGACAGTGTTGTGATCAAGGCGGCCCAGGAAAAAAGCGGACACGCAGAAAAAACAATTGTGCTGTAAGAAAGAGAACGCGCAGTTCTCTTTTCTCTTATAATAGGAATATGAAAAAAATCAGTGCACCGTCCTTTTCGGAAGAATGTCTTCCGGCAGAATTAAAAAAAGAGAAAGCAGAGAAGCGGACAGACAATTGCAGTTTCAGCGATGAAGAATGCAGCAAAGATCTGACGCTGCATGAATTCTTTGAATGTACTTTTACAAAGATCCAGTTTCAGGGAAAAATGGATAAGATGGAATTTGCGGATGTGATCTTTGACCACTGCGATTTCAGCAATATTTCGATGCAGGAAGTCTGCTTCCGCCGGGTGCAATTCCTTCACTGCCGTTTAACTGGCTGTGATATGAGCGGCTCTTCTTTGACTGATACAGAAATGAAAGAGTGCCAGGGAGAATACCTGAATCTGAACGGTGCCGGTCTCAATGACTGCTCTTGGCAGGAAACACTCTTTCAGGAAGCATCCTTTGCAATGATGAAGATCAAGCATCTGGAGATTGGCAAATGCGACTTTGCTCGTTCAGAATGGGCGGATACAAAAATGAAAGATCTTGATCTCAGTGATTCCATCATTGACGGCATTGCGGTCAATGCGGAAAATCTGAAGGGCGTCATTGTCAATGCAGAACAGGCTGTTGGGATGGCTAAACTGCTTGGTATCCGCGTCAGATCGTAGTTTTCACTAAACTTTCACAAGACTGCCATGATTTCAACACAGCTTTTGAGTATATTAAAGATGTCTTAAAAAAGACGAATTCATTCTTTCCCTCCAGCAGCAAATAGCAGAATTTATGAAATTGAAGAAAGACTTGTGCCAGCAGGTCTTTTTTCTTTCAATCATGCGATGCACTCTGAATCTTATTCGCAGCTCTTTGAGAGGAATCCTTCAGTATGAACATATTTCTTCTTTTGTATAGCGTATTTCTTTGAATTTCATATACAATTAAAGCGTTTTAAGGAGAGACAAAAACATGCTGCAAGCAATCGTAATGTTTATCGGACTGTCATTGGACAGTTTCATTGTCATGATGCAGAAGGGCGCTCAGCTTACGAACTTCCCGATCAGTAAAAAAGCTTTATATGCATTGGTATATGCTTTAACAAACTGCGGTATGTTCCTATTGGGATATGCGATCAGTATGTCTTTTAAAGGTATCATTCCGGATGACCGCCTAGAGATCGCTATCGCCTGTCTGATCATTGTGACATGCGGTGTATGGCTGATGACAAAATCATATAAGAATAAGACTTTTGTCGAAAAGGTCGATCATGATTTCAACATGAAGAAGCTTCT
>JAAYWN010000167.1 GCA_012516665.1 Erysipelotrichaceae bacterium | reverse complement strand
TTTGGATTCCGTAACATAAAGAACATGATCGACATGATCATGCTCAAGTGCTCTGATATAGATGTGCAGATTCCCTACAAAGCTATGAAATTAACCCACTCTTCCTGATGAAGCCTCTTTTTTTATGATAGAATCTATCCCGTAGAGGAAAAATTATGAGCGAAAGCAGGATCGTGATCAAGCCAAAGCCATTATCAGCAATGAATATTGCTATGATCATTTTTGGTTCTTTTTTATATGCCGGTGCAGTGAATGTTTTTTTGCAGCCGCTGCAGTTATTTGCTGGTGGCATCCCTGGTTTATCACAGATGCTGCGTACATTGTTCTTTGCAGATACAGGAAATATTGATACAGCCGGTATCATTAATTTTCTTTTCAATATTCCGCTGTTCATTCTTGCCTACCGGCAGATGAATCGCAAAGTCCTGATTGGCACGCTGATCTCAGTGATGACGCAGACGGTCATCTTTACATTAGTGAAAATTCCATCCGCACCGCTGCTGCAGGATACCTTGGCATGTATCATGATTGCCGGCATGATCGGCGGTTTTGGCTGCGGCGTCATTCTTTCCAATGGGGGAACGGGGGGCGGATTGGATCTGCTGGGCGTCTTTATGACAAAGAACAGCAATTGGTTTACGGTCGGCCGTCTCAGTATCATTTTCAATGCGGTTCTGTATGCATTATGTGCTGTCTTCTTTGATGTGTCTACAGCTCTGTATTCAATCCTGTTCATTGCATTTTTCTCTTTTGCAATTGATCGTTTCCATTATCAGAATATAGAGATCGAACTGATGATCTTTACCCATCATCCTGAAATGGCAGATGTGATATTGAAGAAATATGTCAGAGGAGTGACCGAATGGTCAGGGCGCGGCGCTTACACAAATCAGGATACGCATGTGTTCGTGACCGTCGTGGCCAAGAGTGAAGTTGAACGCATAAAAAAAGATATCCTGTCGATCGATCCCAAAGCGTTCATTATTGTGCATGATCATACCAGTGTTACCGGCGGCTATCAGAAGCGGCTGGACATATAAAAAGCAGGTGCTTTATTTCACCTGCTGATGTCTTTCCTGAAAGCTGTATTCACAGCCGCAGTAATCCTGCCGATAGATACAGTATTCATTGCAGATACGGTCTGATTTCAGAGCGCCATCTGCTTTTTTGAAATCGGAAGCAAAATACTTTGTATGAGCATATTTCTTTCCTAAAGAGAGACCGATCTCATTGATCTTCTGAGAATCTTTCTGCCGGGAGAAAGTCATAACTGTTGCAAACCAGTCAAAGCCATTTTCATTGGCATAGTGGAAGGCACTGTCCATGCGCTCGCCATAGCATCCGAAGCAGGAAGTCCATCCTTCTGGATCGGTACCTCGCTGCGGCAGTACGCGTGATGCATATTCCTCATAATCATACGGGGGTACGATCACCGGAATCTGCTCCTGCCATCTTTCTTTGATGTATCTCTGCAGTTCCTGCAGACGATGATCATATTCTTCTTTCGGCCAGATATTTGAATTGTTGTATATGACCGTTACATCAAAGCCGTTCTCTTTCAGAAAATCCAATGGCCAGCAGGCACATACAATACAGCATGCATGCAGAAGGATAGATGGTCTTTTTCCGGGATATGCTCTGCGATAGGATGCAATTTCTTTCAGCGATTCCTGATAGTAATTGACTTTATGGGAAGATCTCCGATTCCTGAGATAGGAAAGGTATGCTTCTTTTTCTGTATCATTCATGAGTTAGGAACATGCAGTCTCCAAAGGAGAAGAAACGATACTTTTCTTTAACTGCTTCCTGATATGCATGCATGATAAGGGTATAGCCGGCCAGCGCACAGATCATCATGATCAATGTGCTCTTCGGCAGATGGAAGTTTGTCAGCATGCCGTCGATCGTATGATATTTGTATCCTGGATAGATGAAAAGTTTTGTTTCCAGCATGCATTCTTCAAAGCGGCCGTAAGTATTCCAGACAGATTCCAATGTACGGACACTGGTCGTACCGATCGCAATAATCCTGCGCCCTTCAGCTTTTGCTTTGTTCAGAGTATCAGCGGCTTCTTTATCCATCATGCATACTTCGCTGTGCATGTCATGTTCCTTGACATTTTCTGTATCCATAGGACGGAAAGTGCCCAGGCCTACATGCAGGGTCACATCAACAATGGTGACGCCTTTCGCTCTAAGCTTCGCAAAGACCTCCGGTGTAAAGTGCAGACCGGCGGTAGGTGCTGCCGCACTTCCTTCAACCTTGGAGTAAACTGTCTGATATCTTTCCGGATCATTCAGTTTTTCATGGATGTACGGAGGCAGGGGAACTTCGCCAAGCTGATCCAGGATCTCATTGAAAATGCCCTGATAGATCATCTTGAAGCGGCGGATGCCCTTATCTCCCAGAGCGACACATTCTGCTTTCAGGCGGCCGTCATGAAACGAGATCACGGTACCGACTTTGACGACTTTGGCATTGCCGACCAGGCATTCCCACAGATCATTTTCCCTCTGTCTCAAGAGAAGCACTTCAACATGCGCACCAGTCTCTTCTTTCGTGCCGTAAAGACGGGCAGGGATAACTCTTGTGTTGTTGCGGACAACAACGTCACCTTCATGAAGATAATCAACAATATCATAGAAATGCTTATGTTCCAGTTCGTGACTGTCCATATGCACGACCATCATGCGGGATGCTTTGCGATCCGTCAGCGGCGTCTGGGCAATCAGTTCTTTGGGCAGATCATAATCAAAATCACTTGTCTTTAAATTGTTGATATCCATTTTTAAAACCCTCTTTCATCAAATTTCATAGATGCTAATTTTTCCTTTTTAAATTCATTGAAACGATCTTCTTTAATTGCTTTTCTGGCATCTTCCATCAGCTTGATCAGAAAACGCAGATTATGGATCGACATCAGGCGTGTGCCGAATCCTTCACTGGTGCGCTGCAGATGATTCAGATATGCCTTAGTATAATTCCGACATGTATAGCAGTCGCACTGCGGGTCCAAAGGCGTAAAGTCATTTTTATAGATATTCTTGCGGATTGAAATGCGGCCTTGACTAGTCATCAGCGTACCGTGACGGGCAATGCGGGTAGGCAGGACGCAGTCGCACATATCGATATTCATTGAAACTGCTTCCAGCAGGTCATTGACTGCACCGACGCCCATTAAGTAGCGCGGTTTATCCAGCGGAAGTGCATCGGCTGACATTTTGACCATTCGCAGGAAAGTCTCTTTATCCTCTCCGACCGAGGTCCCGCCGATGGCATATCCCGGAAAATCTATTTCGATCAGCTTTTCAGCACAGTACTGCCGCAGGTCAGCATTATCGCCGCCCTGAACGATACCGAAGATTGCCTGCTCTTCAGCCCTTTGATTGGCGCTCTTGCCACGTTCTGCCCAGCGCAGCGTGCGCTGCATCGATTGTTCTGTATAGGCACGATCAGAGGGATAAGGAATGCATTCATCAAAGCTCATCATGATATCGGCACCGATCGCATTTTGGATCTGTATTGATTTCTCAGGCGAAAGGAACAGCTTATCGCCATTCAGGGTGTTCTTGAAAGTAACACCTTCTTCACTGATGCTGCGGGCGTCAGCTAAAGAAAAGACTTGGAAGCCACCGCTATCCGTCAGCATCGGTCCGTGATAGTTCATGAACTTCTGCACCCCGCCAGCCTTGGCAAGTGTTTCTTCTCCCGGCCGCAGCCAGAGATGGTATGTATTGGCTAAAACAACTCCTGCGCCCATGGTGTACAGCTCTTCAGGAGATACAAATTTAACGGTCGCCTGGGTGCCTACAGGCATGAACATCGGTGTTTCAGCATCCCCATGGGGCGTATGCAGGATGCCTGTGCGGGCACCGCTGTGCGGATCGACATGGGTGATTTCAAAAGTAACTGGACTGCGCATAAAATTCCTCGTTTCCGTGTGGCATTATACCATTATTAAGGAAGAATCCCAAGATGCCCTATGCTATAATGAGACATATGAAGTCACAGAGGATCCTGATCCGAAATCTGCCGAGCGAAGAAAACGGCAAGCGCAAAAAAATTACGGTAAAACCAGTGGGATGGCTGTACTGCATCCTTCTGATCGGTTTTCTGTTCTTTTTCATCAACCGTCCCTTTGCTTTGATCGCTATTACGCTGATCCTGGTCAGTTCTTTTTCCCTGATCGTTCTGCCGGATCGCACGCTGTGCGAATTTGCGGATACGTGGATGGCTGTGAATAATCAGCACAATCCATCGGAATGTCTGATGATCTATTATGAAGATATTGTCTCTTGGCAGTATGAATGGCATTCCTCTGCAGACAGCTTAGTGCTGTGCTTAGTTGATGGAACGACGGAATCCTTGGATGTCTATGGCAAAAAAAGGCTGGCAAAGCTGATGAATGAACATGTGCCGGGCAAAGAGATCAAGAGCGTGAGGACAAAGAGGTAGAACAATGGAATATGTAGATGATAAAGCAGTCAGATGCTGCATGAAGCAGATGGTGTGTGAGAAAGATGTGGATGCAATGAGCGAGATCTTTGCGATGTTCGGCGATTCAACGCGCTTAAAGATCATGAATGCATTGTTCGGTCATGAACTGTGTGTTTCAGATCTGGCAGCATTGCTGGAAATGAGCACAAGTGCAATCTCACACCAATTAGCAAATCTGAAGAAAACAAAACTTGTGACGACTAGAAAGATCGGCAAGAATGTATATTATTCAATGGCTGATGAGCATATCATGAATATCTATCGGATGGCCTTAGAGCATATCCATGAAAGATGAAGATCGCAGCGATTGATTTTGAAACAGCCAATCGTTCAATGGCCAGCGTATGTTCTGTTGGTGTATCAACAATGGAAGAGGGGATCATTGAAGAAAATGCTTTTTATTCTTTGATCTCGCCGGCAGAGAATGTATGTTATTTTGATCCTTTCAATATTGGCATTCATCATATAACACCGGAAATGGCTGAGTCGGCACCATGCTGGACACAGATCTATCCGGATCTTTTGAATGTGCTGCAGGGCGGTATTGTATGTGCGCACAATGCTCGGTTCGATATGATATGCATGAGAGAAACATGTAGGAATACAGGCCATCCAGTCCCAGTTCTGCGCTATTTTGATACCGTTGAGCTCAGCCGGCACGTATTTCCTCAGATGGCCCATCATCGTCTCAATGACATGTGCGATTATCTGGAAATTGAATTGGACCATCACAATGCATCTTCAGATGCTTTAGGATGTCTGATGATCGTTGAGCGGACAATGGATCGATACGGCATTTATGATATTGAGGAACTTCTGCAGATAACGGGCACGCATCTTCATCTGCTGAAGTAAGCAGGAGAAAGAGAAGAATATGAAAGCAGTGATTTTAGAATCGTTAGGTATCAATGCAGAACAGCTGAAAAGGCTCGAAGCACCTCTGAAGGCAAAAGGAATAGACTTCGTATGCTATGCAAGGACGAACGAACAGGAAAGGCTGAAAGCAGAGATCGCAGATGCGGATATTGCGATCCTTGCCAATATGCCATTGAACAATGAAGCGGTAGAAGCAGGGAAACATCTGAAATTTATAGATGTTGCTTTTACCGGTGTGGATCATATCGGTCTAGCAGCAGCGGAGAGAAAAAAGATCGCAGTATCCAATGCCTCAGGTTATGCCAATGAAGCAGTGGCAGAATTGGCGGTCGGGGCAGTGCTGTCTGAATACCGTGCTTTGAGAAAAATGGAAGATGCGTGCCGTTCTGGCATGACGAAGGGAATGTGTACTGGCCAGGAGATCAAAGGAAAGACGGTCGGTATCATTGGCTTAGGCAAAATAGGGAGGCGCTCGGCAGAGCTCTTTTCTGCTTTTGGTGCGCATATCATTGCCTGCCGCAAACATCCTGCGGAAAAAAATGATGAGATCCGGATACTGCCGTTGGATGAAGTCCTGAAGCAGTCGGATATTGTTCTGCTGCACTGTCCGCTGAATGAAGAGACCAGAGGAATGATCAATGCCCAAAAGCTGGCGCAGATGAAGCCGAATGCCATTCTTGTCAATATGGCAAGAGGCCCGATCGTCAATACAGAAGATCTGATTGATGCTCTGCAGAAGAAACAGATCGCTGGTGCTGTCCTGGATGTCTTTGACCAGGAGCCGCCTTTGGCTCCCGCCGATCCACTGCTTGCTTTGGACAATGTACTGGTCACACCGCACATTGGCTTTGCAACAGCAGAAGCTATGGATATCCGCGCCGAGATCGTCTTTGATAATCTGCAGTCCTGGCTGGATGGCTGTCAGAAAAATAAGATTCTTTAAGGGATAGATATTATCTGTAAATGAAAATGTTTTCAGTTATTTTTCATAGTGTTTACATTTTTGTGAGAAAGTCATATAATCGAAATGCAGTGAAAATCATATGAGGGGTGTTTGCATGAAAGAATTTGAAAATAATGCTTATTTCTGGCAGAAAATTGATACATTGTTTCTATCCAGCGGTTTCAATCTTACAAAGAAAAAAGGTGAGACCCATGATACTTTCAAAAATCTGATCTATCCAACAAATTACGGTAAGATCCAGGCAAATGATGATGAAGGGCTTTCTGTCTATGCTGGCAGAGGCGAC
>JAAYWN010000166.1 GCA_012516665.1 Erysipelotrichaceae bacterium | reverse complement strand
TTTTGTGTACCTTCTCCAGATCATCTATACCTATTATTCTACATACTTTCTAGAAATTGAACATCCCTATGCAAAGAGAAAAGTCCTATTTCACAGGGACTTTCCGTGAAAAGGGACTTTCATTTAAAATTGAGCCGTTTGCTTGTCAGAGCATCAAAGACATCTGCTAAGGAGACGATCTGAGCAGAGATGGGGATCTCCTCGCCCTTCAGTCCCTCCGGATATCCTTTCCCATCATACTTTTCATGATGGTACCGGCAGATCTCATAGCTGAGCTTATGGGATTCCTCATCCTGTGCCCATTCCAATTCCTGAACGATCTCGGCGCCCTTTTCAGTATGGGTCTTCATGACATCAAACTCTTCGCTCGTCAGTTTTCCCGGTTTCAGCAGCACACTGTCCGGGATCGTGATCTTGCCCATATCATGCAATACAGAAGCTTCCGATATCTTTTCCACATCCTTTTCCGTCAGTTCATACTCCGGTGCATTCTTCATGACCCATTCCGCCAGGATCTTCGAAAAGAACTTCATCCGCTTCACATGCTGGCCTGATTCCAAACTTCTGAATTCCACAATACTGCTCATCACATCAACAATATTGCTGTTTGTCGCTTTCTGTATCTTCTCCTGCTTCTCCAGCTTCTTGACCTGTTTCTCCAGTGTTTTTGTCTGGCTCCTGACCGTCGCTTCCAGCTGTTTCTTGCTGGCATACATCTCTACAGCACGTTTCAGTCTTGCCTTGACAATTATTCCATCAAACGGTTTATGAATGAAATCAAAGGCCCCATGTTCATATCCCTGTCTTTCAAAAGCAACACTTGTATCCGCCGATACCAACAGAACAGGAATCTTTTCCAGCATCTGATGCTCCTGCATTTGATCCAGCACCTGGAAGCCATCCATATTCGGCATAATGACATCTAAGAGAACAGCAGAAATACTGTCGCCATGTTCCTTCAGTACCTGCATTGTTTCCAGCCCATCACGAGCTTCCAGCAGATCATAGTCTGCATGCAGGATCTCCCGCAGGATCACACGATTCAGTTCAATATCATCTGTGATCAATACTGTTCCGTTCTTCATATTCCACCCATCAATTCATTTGATCGCTGCCATTGTCTCCTTATATACCTTTTCAACAGACGGAAAAAATTCTACTGCCGCTTCAATATCGGTACCATTTCTCAGCATATCCACAAATGGCACCAATTCATCATATAGTTTCTTCATGCTCAGGTTCCCTACAACACCCTTCAGTGTATGTGCTTCCACAAATGCTTTCTGGTAATCCTTCTCTGCCATTGCTTTCTCAAGCGCCGCAAAAGAATCATCTTTTAAAAACATCTGCAGAAAGCTCTCATACATCTCTGCATTTCCCATCAGTCTTCCAACACCATCATCATAATCAATACCTGCATCCATTAATTTCTTTTTATCCATATTGATCTCCTTTATTGTTCTGTATCCGGATACGCATTGTAGAAATCCACTATTTCTTTGTAGTTGCCTTTGATCTTATCCTGAAGTTTTTCGCTTTTCCCAATTTCCTCCCAGATCATATTATGTGGAAGCGTCGAGCTGATATTCAAAGCATTGTAAGATCTCCCATTCGCATCCGTATAGGATGCCACTGCTACATAAGCAGCAGTATATGTACCTTTAAGCGGATTGTATCGAATGACCTTTACTTTATCTCCTGCTTTCAATCCTGAAATATCTACATCCGTTATGGTTATCGTGTATGTAGTCAAAGCTGATTCAAGCGTCACTTTCCATGATGCAATTGCAGTATCTGGAAATGCCTTATATAATTCCGCACTCAATGCCTGTACATTCACATTGGAAGTATCACCAGAATTCAGACTGTATGTAGCATTGTCATAGTGCTTTACTGTCGATGCAAAATCACTGCTCAGATTTTTAGAAACATAGAGCGCCGGGTTCTGATTGTTCACCGTCTCATTTTTCAAAGAAGTATTTGTCCATGTCGCAATGACAGATCCATCCGCAATGGTGCATGTCAGCAGCTGTCCTACGTGGGATACAGGATCCTCTCCAGCCGCAGTTCCCTGCCCATATCCAGCAATGTCTGCCCGCGTCGTACTGAATTCCCCTGTTTCTGCATTGTAGTACTGACGGTTCTTGCTGAAGTCCTTATCAATGGCACATTCAGCTAAGTATGATGTCTTAGCAGCCGCAATGTAATTCTTATCACTGCTTTCTTTATTATTCTCTACGATCCATGAGAAAACGGGGATGCTGACTGCAGTCAAGCAGCCTACAATCGCAACCGTGACCAACAATTCGCCTAAGGTGAATCCCGCTCTTCTCTTCATGATGTCTCTGATCCTTGCACTCCCCAATACATGCATTGCCATACTTGCATGTATCTCTACTCTAATTCTAGCAAGAAAAAAGAAAAAAGGCTCTTCATCAATAAGTGTGGGTATATAAATCAGCGTATATGCTGATGTAATAAGCATTTAGGGTATAAAAATGGACACGAATTCCTTATACTGAGTTTTGCGTACAACAGAAAGG
>JAAYWN010000165.1 GCA_012516665.1 Erysipelotrichaceae bacterium | reverse complement strand
TATGACAATATCGCTTGATAACGACACCTGCGGAAGAGGAATATGCGGGTAAAATTGCCTTTTAATAGGTATACCGGTATAATATATTCGCTGATTTTTGCGCTAAAAGGAGGACTTTTATGGCTACATTCCTTTCCAACCTCTTTAATGAGGATGCTAGAAAAATTAAGAAGATTGAATCAAAGATCCAGCCTGTATTAGCACTGGAAGAAAAATATGCTGCTATGTCAGACGATGAACTGAAAGCGATGACCCCGAAGCTCAAAGAAAGATTGGCAAACGTCGAAACGGAAGAAGATATTTTCGCGGATGCTTTTGCCACGGCAAGGGAAGCCTGCCGCAGAGTGATCGGTGAATTTCCTTATCCGGTGCAGCTGATGGGTGCTGCTGTTATGCAGGGCGGCGATATTGCTGAAATGAAGACGGGCGAAGGCAAGACACTGACATCGGTCATGGCTGTCTATTTAAATGCATTGAGCGGCAAGGGCGTTCATGTTGTGACGGTCAATGAATATCTTTCCAAGCGTGACTCGGAATGGATGGGCGCGATCCATCAGTTCTTAGGACTGAGCGTTGGACTGAACCTGAGACAGCTGACCAAGGCACAGAAGAAAGCTGCGTATCTCTGTGATATTACGTATACAACAAACAGTGAACTTGGGTTTGATTATCTGCGTGACAATATGGTCACCAATATTAATGACCGTGTCTTAAGAGGCCTGCACTTTGCTTTGGTGGATGAAGTTGACTCGATCCTGATCGATGAGTCCCGTACGCCGCTGATCATTTCCGGCGGACAGAAGCAGACCGCCAATTTATATCTGCAGGCAGACCGTTTTGTAAAGCACTTAAAAGAAGATGAAGATTATGAGATCGATGTAAAGGCCAAGACCGTTCAGCTGAGCGAACAAGGCATTGCTAAGGCAGAGAAGCTCTTCAAGGTCGACAATCTGTTCAATCTTTCGCATGTGCAGCTGCTTCATCATATTAACCAGGCTCTGCGGGCAAATTATGTCATGGCAAAAGATATCGATTATGTTGTCGATGAAACGGATGATGAGATTGTCATTGTCGATCCGAACACAGGACGCTTGATGAAAGGAAGACAGTGGTCAGACGGTCTTCATCAGGCAGTAGAAGCTAAAGAAGGAATCTCCATTAAACAGGAGACGACAACTTTGGCTACGATCACCTATCAGAACTTCTTCCGCTTATACGATAAACTTGCCGGCATGACGGGCACAGCGAAGACAGAGGAAGAAGAGTTCCTGGAGATCTATAACATGTACGTTGTGGATATCCCTACCAATAAGCCGATCAAGCGTATTGATTATCCAGATGCTGTCTATGGTACGAAAGCCGCAAAGTTCAATGCTTTGGTCGAAGAGGTCAAAGAAAGACATGAAGCCGGTCAGCCGATCCTGGTCGGTACCATTGCCGTTGAAACTTCAGAATTGATCTCTCAGTATCTGACGGAAAGAAAGATCCCGCATAATGTGCTGAATGCAAAGAATCATGAACGTGAAGCTGAGATCATTGCCCGGGCCGGACAGAAGGGCTCAGTTACCATTGCGACCAACATGGCAGGACGTGGGACCGATATCAAGCTGGGCGAAGGTGTCAGAGAATTGGGCGGATTATGTGTCCTTGGATCTGAACGTCATGAATCCAGACGTATTGATAATCAGCTGAGAGGACGTTCTGGCAGACAGGGCGATCCAGGCATGTCACGTTTCTATGTTTCGGTGCAGGATGATCTGATGATCCGGTTCGGTTCCGAGCGCATGGAAGGCTTGTTCAAGTCGCTGGGCGATGTTGCTGTGGAATCAAAGACAGTCACAAAGTCGATATCTTCTGCGCAGAAGAGAGTGGAAGGCGTGAACTATGATGCCCGCAAGCAGCTGCTGCAGTATGATGATGTCATGCGCCAGCAGAGAGAAACAATGTATAAAGAGAGAGACTTCATTCTGGAGAATGAAGATGTTCATACGGTCATTGAAGATATGTTCAAGCGTGTTGTATCGGATGTTGTTGCTGCAAATATTGATCCTGACAGTAAAAACGAAGAGATCGATGCCAGCGGCCTGATCGAAGGCCTGAATAAGATCGGCTTCAAGGATCTGATCAAGCCGGAAGATGTGGCTGGCAAGTCCAGAGCAGATGTGATCGACCTCGTTGATCAGAAGGCATGGGCATACTATCAGAATAAGATCGAACCGGTAAAGGTCCAGATCAGACCGATGGAAAAAGAAATGTCACTGCGTACGATCGACCGGGCATGGTCGAATCATATTGATACGATGTCTAAGCTGAGGGACGGTATCGGACTGCGTTCCTATGCACAGGCAAATCCGCTGCAGGCATATGTGCAGGAAGGATACTCATTGTTTGAAGATATGATGCATACCATTGCGCAGGAGATCGTGGCTTTCTGCATGAATGTCAGAGTGCTGCCGGCAGAACCTGCATCAAAGGAGGCATAATGGAACTGTATGATATGAAAGTCAGTATCGCTAAGAGTTTAGCGAAGCTGACGTCAATTGGAAAATCTTTGGATCTGGATGGAAAACGGAAGAGCATTGCCAGCAATAATGCGGAAATGACAAAGCCCGATTTCTGGAATGATCAGAAAAAAGCACAGAAACTGATCCGTGAGACCAATCAGATGAAAGCATTGACAGATGCGCATGATTCATTGATGGATGAGCTCAATGACCTCAATGCAAGCGTGGCTGATCTTCAGGTTACTTTTGATCAGGATATGAATGATCTGGTGCAGGAAGAATACACTGAAACCATGAAGAAGTTCGGCGAGTTTGAAATCCAGGTGCTGCTGTCCGGACCGTATGACGATCATAATGCGATCCTTGAAATACATCCTGGAGCCGGCGGAACCGAAGCAATGGATTGGGCAGGCATGCTGTACCGCATGTATATGCGCTGGGCTGAAAGAAGGGGCTTTAAGATTACCTTGATGGATTATCAGGAAGGCGAAGAAGCCGGCATGAAATCCTGCTCAGTACTGATTGAAGGACCGATGGCCTATGGCTATCTGAAAGCAGAGAACGGCGTCCATCGCTTGGTGCGTATTTCACCGTTCGATACCAATGCCAGAAGACATACTTCTTTTGCTTCAATAGAAGTTGTGCCGCAGTTTGAAGATGATATGGATATTGATATCGATGAGCGCGATCTTGAAGTTGTTACGATGCGTTCTTCCGGTGCCGGCGGCCAGCATATCAATAAGACAGACTCGGCAGTCAGAATGACACATAAGCCGACAGGCATTACGGTATTCTGTCAGACCCAGCGTTCACAGCTGCAGAATCGTGAAACATGCATGACGATGCTGAAATCAAAGCTCCTCCGTTTAAAGATCCAGGAACAGGAACAGAGAATGCGTGATATCAAGGGCGAAGTCAAAGCAAATGAATGGGGCTCTCAGATCCGTTCGTATGTGTTTGCTCCGTATACGATGGTCAAGGATCTGCGCACGGGTTTCGAAGTAGGCAACATTCAGGCCGTCATGGATGGTGATCTGGATGGCTTTATTGACAGCTATCTTAGATCGCAGATCGTCAGTGATGACAATGCGTAAGACAATACTGATCACAATTGAAGAAAAAGAAAGCGGCCTTGCAGTAAAGGCCGTTTTGTCAAAAAAAGAAGGATTGAGCAGAAGAGAGATCTCTCGTTTGAAGTTTTCTTCCGGTATTCTGCTGAATGGAGAAACATGCCGTGTTTCTCAGTGTGTAAAGACCGGCGACCAGCTGAAGATCATTTTCCCTGAAATTGACAGTATCCATCTTGGATATCTGCCGGAAAGACCGGAGATCCTCTATGAAGATGAAGATCTCGTTCTTGTCAATAAGCCAGCAGGAATGCCATGCCATCCTTCGCATGAGCATCAGGGAGATGATATGGGCACACTTCTGCAGAGCTATTACCAAGGACAGAAGTTTACGATCCGTGCTGTCGGCCGTTTGGATAAAGATGTTTCAGGTGTCATGTGCTATGCTAAGAATCAGCCAAGTGCTGCCCGCTTATCAAAAGAGAGAAGCGAACAGATCCTGCACAAGACGTATATTGCTGTTGCCAAAGGCATCTTTGCTAAGAAACAGGGGACGCTGCAGTATCGTCTGGAGAAGGTGCCTGGCTGCCGTGATCGCCGGATCAGTGAAGAAGGAAAGCTGTGCATTACGGATTATAAAGTGCTGAAAGAATATGCTGATCGTTCTTTATTGGAGATTTCTATCCGCACCGGACGTACGCATCAGATCCGTGCCGGCATGGCTTCACTTTCTCATCCGCTTCTAGGGGATTCTCTGTATGGCGGAAAATGCAATGAGATTGCAAGACCGGCACTGCATTGCGCACGTATTGCGATGAAGCAGCCATTTAATGGCAGTGAGATCCTGGCTGAGGCACCGATGCCGGATGATATGCGGAAATTAGTAAATGAATGATGCATGCAGAAGACATTTCTGCATGTTTTCTTTTCCAAAGGTTGGAATTGATTCGGCCATGAATCGCATCAGAACTCGTTATAATGAAAAGAGAAAGAAAAGGAGAACCTGTATGACAGAATTTCCAAAGAATTTTTTATGGGGCGGTGCGACCGCTGCCAATCAGTGTGAAGGCGGATGGAATGCAGATGGCAAGGGAGACAGCACGGCTGATCATATTACTGCCGGCACTGTCTCTTTACCAAGAGAATATACTGATGCCATTGATCCTGCAAAGTATTATCCAAGCCATGAAGCAATTGATATGTATCATCACTATAAAGAAGATATCAAGCTGTTTGGTGAAATGGGGTTCAAGGTATACCGTCTCTCTATCAACTGGACGCGTATCTATCCGCATGGAGATGAAGATAAGCCGAATCAGAAGGGCATTGACTTCTACCGTGATGTCTTCAATACATGCCATCAGTATGGCATTGAACCATTGGTCACGATTTCTCATTATGAATTTCCATATTATCTAGCTAAGAAATACGGCGGATGGTCCAACCGCAGATGCATTGATTTTTATTTGAATTACTGCCATACAATTTTCACAGAGTATAAGGGACTTGTGCATTATTGGCTGACCTTCAATGAGATCAATATTATGGCCATGATGCCGATCGGCGGCATTATGGCAGGCGGCCTGATTCCAGAAAAAGAGGCGGATATGTCTTTCTTTGCCGGCCATAAAGAGACACCGGAAGAAATCTCCCGCCGATTTACGGCGCTGCACAATCAATTCATTGCCAGTGCCAAAGCTGTTGTGCTTGGACATGAGATTGATGCGGACAACAAGATCGGATGCATGATTGCCGGTCAGGAGATCTATCCATATTCCTGCAATCCAAAGGACATGCTTGCTTCACAGTCAGCGATGGATATGGCTAATTGGCTCTGCGGCGATGTGCAGGTCAGAGGTGCCTATCCGGCTTTTGCCAAGAGATATTTTGCGGAACATCATGTGACTGTTGCGAAAGAAGCAGATGACGAAGAAACCCTCAGAAAAGGAACGGTCGATTTTTATTCCTTCTCATATTACATGTCATCTGCGGTATCAACAGATCCTGAAAAGAACAAAGCATCGGGAAATCTGATGATGGGGACAAAGAACCCATATCTGGAAGCTTCGGATTGGGGCTGGCAGATCGATCCGGATGGACTGAGGTATTATCTCAATGAAGTATACAGCCGCTATCAGATCCCGCTCATGGTCGTAGAAAATGGCCTGGGCGCTGCGGATAAAGTCGAAAGCGATGGATCGATCCACGACAGCTATCGCATTGATTATCTGCGCAAACATATACAGGCCATGAAAGAAGCCATCGGAGATGGCGTTGATCTGATGGGCTATACGCCATGGGGATGCATTGATCTTGTTTCGGCCAGTACCGGTGAGATGAAAAAAAGATATGGTTTTATCTATGTCGATAAGGACAATGATGGCAAAGGTACGATGAAGCGTTCCAAGAAAGATTCCTTTGCTTGGTATAAGAAGTGCATTGCTTCGAATGGTGAAGATCTGGACTAAAAAAATAAGCTCACGCAAAGTGAACTTATTCCTTGATCCAATCCGTATAATAGAAGCAGAATGATTTCTGCTTCAGGTCAATTCCTTTCTGGAAATTGACCTTTTTTTTGGCATAGAGATCAATGCCATTCTCAACTTCTGCATCAAAATCAATATGTACCGGCTGATCAGAAATATTGATGGCAAAGGTGAGCTGACCGGCATCATTTCGGCGTCGGAAGATCATCTGTTCATTCTGTAGATAGATCTGCTTATAGTCGCCATCAGTAAAGACCGCATAATTTTTTCTCAAGGTATCCAATTCTGCCAGAAGATCAGTCAAAGTATTCCATTCTGGATTGGCAAAGCAGGGACGAAGGGCATCATCGGACCAATCCGTGCGCTTTCCTTCTGCGCCCCATTCACTGCCATAGTAGATGCATGGGATCCCCGGCATCGCATACATCAAAGCATAGGTAAGAGGAAGATCCTTGTCATCTTCCAATTCACTTGCCAGGCGATTGACATCATGATTGTCAGTAAAGGAGAGCAGATGCTTTCCCTGATAAAGGCACCATTGATCATTGCCGAACTGGCGATTCAAGGAATAGCCGATCTCAAACAGATTATGCGAGTTCATGCTGGAATACAGTCCCTTGCGGCATTCATAATTTGTTACGGAGTCCAGCAGACTGTCTTTCATCAGTTCATTGTAATCTCCGCCGATCATTTCGCCTAAGAAAAAGAATTCAGGGTCGTAAGAACGGATATGATTGCACAGTTCATGCATGAATGACCGATCCACCATATAGGCAACATCCAGGCGCAGTCCGTCAATGCCGAATTCGGCGATCCATTGATCTGCCCTTTCCAGCAGATATCTTCGTACTTCTTCCTGCTGCAGATTCAGTTTGACAAGTTCCTGATGTTCTTCCCATCCTTCATAATAGAAGCCGTCCGGGCCATTGGGATCATTGAAATTGCAGATGAACCAATCTTTATAAGGGGAGGCATCACGTTTCTTTATGACATCCTGAAAATAACCGAAACCTCTGCCGACATGGTTAAAGACACCATCCAGAATGACTTTGATGTTTTTTTCATGCAGAGCATCGCATACTTTTTTGAAATCCTCGTTGGTGCCTAAGCGGCAGTCGATCCGTGCAAAATCATCTGTGTCATAGCCATGCCGGTCAGAAGCAAATACAGGATTGAATAAGACGGCAGTAATGCCAAGCTTTTGAAAATGAGGAATCCATTCAAGAACTTTTAAAATGCGGTGAGAAAGAATATGATCATTTTCTTTCGGCGCACCGCAGAAGCCTAATGGGTAGATCTGATATATGACCTGATTGAAATCCATGATCAGTCCCGTCCTTTTTTATACATGCGGATCATCTCTGCAGTCAGAGAAGCCTGATCCAGATTGTCGACATTGACATCGCGGTCATACCAGCCAGCTTCTTTCAGCTCGCCGTCATCCATGATAATTGGCTGATGGCTGTCGGCATGCGCCCAGAATCCAAAGAGCAGTGTAGAAGAGAATGACCAAGGCTGGCTTTTATAGAATGTCAGATCGGTCACATCCAGATCTGTTTCTTCTTTGACTTCGCGCTTTACGGTCTCTTCAATTGTTTCACCGATCTCTGCAAAACCAGCAACCAGGGCAAATTTTGTATAAGGACGGTTGGCATATTTGGTCAGCAGGATCTGGCCTTTTTCATTGCGGATACCGACAATAACAGCCGGCATGATCTTAGGATAGACGAGATTACCGCATTTTGGACAGCGCATAGCTCTTTCGGCTGTATCGGGATGCATTTCTTCACCGCATTTCCCACAGTATTTCTGATCTCTGTACCATTGATACAGCTGCCATCCTGTGACAGCCGCAAAAGCAAGATCTGATGGTTCATATGTGCGCATAGCACGGTACGATACTTTTTGCATAGCATCTTCTTCAGAGAGATCGCTCAGGTAGAAATGGATCTGATCTATCGCAAAGAGATATTGGAAAGAATGTTCTCTGCGGCATTCTTCATAATGAAGAAAGGTACCATCTTCTTTCATCAGGATCTGATTGTCCTCATATCCGAGAATAATATCTCCGGCAGATGGCGGACATGGATGATAGTGATTATCGTAAATATGCGGAGCAATGTCCTGATACATATACAGTCCCTCCTGAAAATAAAAATAGGTCTCACTGCCCCAACAGTTATATTATATGACAAAATAATAGCTTTGGACAGACTGGTATTTTATCGCCAATGCAGTATATTGAAGTCAGATAGAGAGACCTGAAAAGAAAGAAGGTCAAAGGAGGGCATCTCTCATGAAGAAGGTACTTCTGGAATATTAGTTAACGTTTCTTTCAGTCAAGGCAGAAAGGACTGGGGGAAACGTCAGAAGAAAACTGTTTCATAATTTGCAAGCAAAGTGAATAGAAAGTAGAAGTCTGCATGAGGGTGGACCGATGGACAGAATTTCTTAAAACTGAATGATTCATAAATACAGCGAAAGCTGCATACATTGAAATAAAAATTTCATATCGGCAGAGACCGAAAATAAAAAATGATTCCGTGATATCTGATGTCCATAGATAGCGGAATCTTTTTATTCCTGATCATTATGATGCATGCATAGAACAGCCAATGCCAAGGCCGCACAGCTGAACCAGATGGCATGAAGATGAAAGTGCTTTACAGCAATGAAGCCAAGTCCTGTACCGATAAAGAAAATGAAGATCACTAAGAAATAATCCAAGGAACGGTGCAGAGTATGAGGATCTTTATTGCGCAGATAGGCAGAGAAGTTGGCGGCGCCGCTGCGGATATTTCCGATGCACATGGTGCTGGCATAGGAATTTCCATTCCATCTGCGGAAGGCCTGCACCTGCATGGCACATGCAAAAGAGATCATAGAATTCACCAGAAGATTGAAATCTTCCGATAGAAAACCGCTGATCAGAAGAAGAAGGATCTCCGGCATCAGCACGATCTGGCGCCAGTGGATATCTTTGCGATGTTTATGATAGCCCTCGATCTGTTCAGCCATAAAGACACCGAGGATAAAGAACAGCAGCGGAACAAAATAATGCAGCGCACCGATGAAATCCAGATCACAGAAATGAGAAGCCATCAGAACGATATTTCCTGTTTCGGCATTCGCAAATACTTTTCCTCTCGCAAAATAGGTATAAGCATCCTGGAAACCGCCGGAAAGTGTTATGCATGTGATCGTGAGAAGAGATTCTGATATCTGTTTTGTTTTTGTTTCAAATTTCACGGGTCTTATTATATGACATTCTGCAAATAATAAAAGTAAATAATTGGAGCATGGATTGCAGAAAGATGTGTTTCAGTGCATTCTTTGGCGGAATTGTCTATAATGAAACACGAGGTGAAAACAATGAAGATCAGTGAAAGAATTGCAGCATTGAGAAAATTAATGAAGGATAGAAAGATCGATGTGTACTATATTCCGAATGAAGATGATCATCTGTCAGAGGAATATACGGCAGATCATTTTAAATGCAAATCGTATATGTCAGGATTCTCCGGCGATGCGGGATGCACGATCGTAACAAAGGATTTTGCTGGACTTTGGACAGATGGCCGCTATTTCACGCAGGCCGAAGATGAATTGAAAGGGACCGGCGTAACCTTGATGAGACTGCATCAGGAAGGTGTTCCTGGCCCTATTGAATTTGTGATTGATCAGACACCGAAGAATGGCCTGCTGGGCTTTGACGGTTCGGTTGTTTCAGCGTCAGCGTCTTTAGGCCTGTCAGCTGCTTTAAAGAAGAAGGGCGCAAGCATGCATGTTTCGGAAGACTTGGTGGATATGGTATGGGAAGACCGTCCTGACATGCCGCAGGAACCTTTATTTATTCTGCCTAAGAAATATACCGGTGAAGATGCGAAGACAAGAATCGACAGAGTCAGACAGGATATGAAGGGAAAGAAAGCATCTGTTATGGTCTTAACAATGCTGGAAGATCCATGCTGGCTGCTGAATCTCAGGGGCAATGATATTCCATGCACGCCGGTCGCATATGCCTTTGCGTTGATTACCAATCGAAAGGTCTCTTATTATGTTGCCAAAAAACAGGTGACGAAAGAGGTCAGAGAATATCTTAAGAAGAACGGTGTCACGGTGCGTCCTTATGAATCGCTGGCATTGGACCTTTCGAAGCTGCATAAGCAGACGATCTGGGCAGATCTCAGAAGCCTGAATACTAAGCTTTATGCACAGATCTCTTCGGACAATCAGATCTGCAATGCGCTGACACCGATCATGCGCTATCGTTCGGTCAAGAATAAAACAGAGATCAGGAATCTGATCAATGCACATATGAAGGATGGCGCAGCCATGGTGAAGTTCCTGCGGTATGTGAAGGAAACAGCGCCAAAGGGAACGATGACAGAACTTTCTGCGCAGAATAAACTGTATGAATTAAGAGCAGAGGGGAAAGATTATATTGAACCATCTTTTGATACCATTGCGGCCTATCAGGCAAATGGTGCCATGATGCACTATACCGCCACCGAAGAAAAGTTCTCGAAAGTAGCACCGAAGGGATTCCTGCTGGTGGATTCCGGCGGCACCTATAAGGATGGTACAACCGATATCACACGTACGATCGTGGTCGGCCCTTTGACAGCGAAAGAAAAGACACTCTATACGAAAGTACTGCAGGGGCATCTGGCATTGATGCGTCCTCATTTCCTTCAGGGAACAACTGGCAACAATCTGGATATTTTGGCCAGAGAACCGCTCTGGAATATGAATATTGATTACCAATGCGGCACTGGGCATGGCGTTGGCCATGTGCTTGGGGTTCATGAAGGTGTGCATGGTGTACGCTGGGGCATGCCAACTGCATCACGCCCAAGTGCTCCGTTTGAAGCAGGCATGATCGTGACAGATGAGCCAGGTATTTATCTGCCGCATAAGCTTGGAATCCGTATTGAAAATGAGCTTCTGGTCGTACCGGATGGCAAAAATTTCTATGGGCATTGGCTGAAGTTCCAGAATGTCACTTACTGTCCATATGACCGCGATGCTATTGAGCCTGCACTTCTGAATGATGAAGAACTTGCACAGATCAACGCCTATCATGCGGATGTCAGAAAACAGCTGACACCGTATCTGAAAGGAAAAGATCTGACTTTCCTGCGCAGGGCAACAGCAGCCATCAAGAGATAATCTATGAAGATCATATCTTGGAATGTCAATGGGCTCCGTGCATGCATGTCAAAGGGGTTTGCGGATTTCTTCAATGCTGAGAACGCTGATATTTTTGCGGTGCAGGAGACGAAGATGCAGCCGGAACAGATGAGCGATGAAATGAAATTTGCTGGATATCATCTGTATATGAACAGTGCAGAAAGAAAAGGATACTCGGGCACATTGGTCTATGCAAAAAAAGAACCGCTCAAAGTCATGTATGAAATAGAAGGAGATACGGTCAAAGAAGGCAGAGTGATCACTTTGGAATATCCGGACTTCTATTTTGTCTGTGCATATGTGCCGAATTCAAAAGAGGGCTTGGCAAGACTTTCCTTTCGGATGGAATGGGAAGAACTGCTGAAGAAGCATCTCTGTGCATTGGATCAGAAAAAACCGGTGATCTATACCGGTGATCTGAATGTTGCACATGAAGAAATCGATATTAAGAATCCTGCATCCAATCATAAGAATGCCGGATTCTCAGATGAAGAACGGGAAAAGATGACACAGCTGCTTGCATCTGGTTTCCAAGATACGTTTCGCGCACTTTATCCGCAGGAAGTGAAATACTCATGGTGGAGCTATCGCTTCCACGCCAGAGAAAAGAATGCAGGATGGCGCATTGATTATTTCCTTGTATCAGATCGTCTGATGGATCAGGTGAAGGATTCTCTGATCTATGATACTGTACAGGGATCGGATCACTGCCCGATTGGACTTCAGATTCAATTGTAGAGCCGTTTTTTGGGCTTTGTAGTATAATAGCTATGTTTTTAGGAGAAAAGATATGAATGATGTTAAGACAATGGTAGAGGGCTACCGTGATGAATTGGTCAGAAGACTGGGTGAATTGGTGGCCATCAACAGTGAAGAAGGTACACCGGAAGCAGATGCACCATTTGGCGCAGGGCCGAGAGATGTTCTGAAAGCAGCTTTGCAGATGAGCCAGAAAGATGGCTTTCATACCGTGAACTTAGACAACTATGTTGGCTATGGTGAAATTGGCGAAGGCAAAGAATGCATCGGCATTGTTGGACATTTGGATGTTGTGCCGGCACATAAAGAAGATGGCTGGAAGACTGATCCATACCAGATGACGGAAAAAGATGGCATTCTGTATGGCCGTGGGGTCTCTGATGATAAAGGTGCGGTCGTGGCATCGATGATCGCCATGAAAGTACTGAAAGATATGCAGGTACCTCTGACCAAGAGAGTTCGTCTGATTCTTGGTACAAATGAAGAGACGGGATCCAAAGGCTTGGCATATTATGTCAAGAAAGAAGGATCGGTAAACTATGGGTTTACACCGGATGGGGATTTTCCTTGCATCAATGGTGAAAAAGGCATGGTCAGTGCGGTATACCATTCTAAGAAGACAGGGATCCGTTCCCTTCAGGGCGGTACGGCCAAGAATATTGTCTGCCGCAAGTGCACAGCTGAAGTAGACAAGTGCTCTTTCTCAAGAAAGAAACTAGATGATTGGTATAACAACAACAGCATTGAATATGCGGTAGAAGAACTTGCTTCTACAGTAAAGATCACGGTGACGGGCATTTCGGCGCATGCCAGCACGCCGGAACTTGGCACAAATGCCATTGCTTATCTGCTGGTCGGCCTCAAACAGGCGGGCTATCAGGATCCGTTTGTGGACTTTTTCTGCAGCCATTTCGGACTTGATACAGACGGTACGGGCTTAGGCATCAAATGCCATGATGAATATGGTGATCTGACACTGAACTGCGGTGTGATCAGTATGAAGGATGGCGCTATCGAAGGTTCTGTTGATATCCGCTACCCAGTGACAATGAATTCCCGTCAGATACTTAAGATGATGGGAGAACATCTGTCGGATGACGGCGGTGAAGTTGAAGTCAAAGGGACCATCGAGCCATTGTTCTATCCAACGGACAGTCCGCTGGTCAAATGCCTGACAGAAGCATATCAGGAAGTTACCGGTGATACAGAAACACAGCCGATGGTCATTGGCGGCGGTACATATGCAAAGGGCATTGATCATACGATCGCCTTTGGATGTGCTTTCCCTGGCAATGATTATCATATTCATGATGCTAATGAATGGGTCCGGGTCGATGAACTGCTGAAGCAGGCGGAGATCTATGTTGCAGGGATCCTGAAGCTGATGGAGATCTAAAGTGCCATACGGCACTTTTTTTCTGCGAATAATGCCACAGAAGGGACATGCAATATGATGTATAATACAGCTATGAAAAAAGTAGCGATCTTATATGATTTTGATAAAACGCTCTGCACGAAAGATATGCAGGAATATTCGCTGATCCCTTCCTTGGGATATGAAGACCCCAAGGACTTCTGGGCAGAAGTCGGTCAGCTTTCAAAAGAGAATAAAATGGATTCTATCAGTGCTTATCTGTATCTCCTGCAGAAGAAGTTCGCTGATCAGGGAAGACCGCTGAAAAAGAGCGATTTCCAGGATCTTGGCAAAGCCATTGTTTTATATCCCGGTGTTGAAACATGGTTCCAAAGAGTGAATGCTTATGGTGCTGAACACGGTCTGCAGGTAGAGCACTATATTATCTCTTCTGGCATGAGCGAGATCATCGAAGGCACATCGATTGCCCATGAGTTCAGAAAGATCTATTCCTGCCGCTATTACTATGATGAAAATAATACGGCACAGTGGCCGGCAGTCATTGTTAACTACACGACCAAGACGCAGTTCCTCTTCCGTATCAATAAGCAGGTACTGGATGAGAATGAAGATAAAGAGCTGAATGATTATTATGATCCTAAGAAGAGACCAATCCCTTTTGAGCGCATGATCTATATTGCGGATGGCATGACGGATATTCCCTGCATGCGATTGGTGAAGCTCTATGGCGGCAGATCGATTGCGGTCTACAGC
>JAAYWN010000164.1 GCA_012516665.1 Erysipelotrichaceae bacterium | reverse complement strand
CCTGGCATTGCTGAACAAAGCAAAGCTCTGAAGTTATGGAACAGAAAACCATACGGATTCTCAACTGGATCTATGCAGCAATTGGTGTCCTGTTTGCAGTATTAGTGATCTTGACCTGTACCGTTTGGCATTTCAGCAGATCAGCAATGATTGCGGACTGCCTGATCATTTTTATCATGCTGATGGGATTTGGATATCTGGAGCAGGTGCTTCCCATGCAGCGTATATCGAAAGCGGTCAGCCAGGGAAACATCATGCTGGCAGAAATAAAGTCATCTGAAAAAGTACGTGAAGTCAAAGACACCTCATTTCATGCCTGCATGCTGGTGCAGCTTAACCTGGATCTGATTGCAGAGAATGGCGGCAGAAGACAAGCAGTACTCGAATCACGATTTACTTCAGGCAATTCCAAAATTCCCCATGGCTATGTCTATGTTGCTTATGATGCAAAAAGGCCGGGGGAGATAGGCCTGGTTCCAACACAGATTCTGATGCAGCACGCAAACCTGGAACCGATTATCCGAACTTATGAAGAAACAGTAAAAGATCTCTGCTATTTGAATGTGGCATATAACCATGGATACCAGATTCAAACAATGAGAGAAACCATTCAAAAGGTAAAACAAAAATGAAAACTGATAAGCTGCTGCTTCGCTGCAGATCAATCATCACGCCGGATGGACCGGTGAATGGATATCTGGCAGTGGAAGATGGAAAGATCACCTGTATTTCGACAGATCGATATAGCGATGCAAGAGACTGCGGCGACATGACGATGATTCCCGGCATTTTTGATACTCATAATCATGCCAGCTGTGGCTATAGTCCTGATGGGAAAACAAAGAAAGAAACATCGGAACGTACAGCAAAATATCTGAAAGCACTGGCCTCCTTCGGTGTGACATCGGTATTCCCGACTCTGTTTGCTACAGAACCGGATGAAGACTCCTACAATTCCCTGACAGTACTGAAGGATTTTGTAGGCAGACCGCAGGATGGTGCAAAGCCATTGGGCGTTAATTTCGAAGGGCCGTTTTTGAATCGTACCGGGGAACATGAAAAACGATACGAAGCTAAGCCAATCAATTTGGACTATGTCAAAAAATGCTTTGCAATATCAAAAGGCATGATCAAAGTAATGGGACTTGCACCGGAGCTGAATGGAAGCAGACAGCTGATCAGTTATCTGAAACGTAACGGAGCAATTGCTGCAATGGCTCATACAGATGCCAATGCAAAAGAAGCATTCCAGTCATTTGAAGATGGAATAACAGTTTCCACTCATACATGCAATGTCATGGTGGGCATTCATCACCGGGATGTTGGCGGTCTTGGAGCCGCATTGCTGGATGACCGGGTGAATTGTGAATTGATCTGTGATGGTGTGCATGTCTGTAACGATATGCTGAAACTGATTATGCGAACAAAACCACAGGATAAAGTCATGATGATTTCCGACAGTTCAAGATTTGTCGGGATGCCGCAGGGAACATATATCGTGCGCGGAGAGACAAGGATCATTGATCAGGACGGCCGGGTGTTGGATCTGGATGGAGGGCTGAATGGCAGTTCCAGGCCGGTGCTGTTCGGAATCGGTAATCTGGTCAGGAACGTCGGGATCCCGTTGACGGCAGCAGTCAGGATGGCATCGCTGAATCCGTGCCGGGTATACGGCTTTGCAGAGGATAAAGGATCCTTGGAGGTCGGTAAGGACGCTGACTTTGTTTTAATTGATCAAAATTTCAATGCACAGGAAACCTGGAGCGAAGGCAGACAGGTGTATCTGCGCGGTATAGATGAGCATCTTGAGAATCCGGATTTGGTGAAATGTAAACAGAAGTAAGCCGGGAGTCCGGCTGATGCAGGAGGCAGTGTATGAAGAAACGAGTCAATGTATTGGAGGGCTCAATTCCACATGCACTGCTTTTTCTGATGTTCCCTATTCTGGTGTGCGGGATCTTCCAGCAGCTGTACAGCATGGTGGATGCGATTGTAGTCGGACAATATGTCGGCAGTGCAGGTCTGGCCGCAATCGGCGGATCCTGCAATACATTGATTTCATTCTTTACCGGTATTACTTCCAACATGATTCTTGGCTGTATGACTGTTGTAGCATTTCTGTATGGCGCAAATGACAGACGGACTAACACCGGTATTACGACATCACTATACCTTTCGGCAGGAGTGGGGCTTATATTTACGCTGGTATATACAATATTCGCATCATCAATTCTGCAATATCTGTCTGTTCCAGAAGAACTGCTGCAAAATTCTGCACATTATCTGCAGCTCTATGCATTGGGTTTTATTCCATACTTTCTGTTTCAGACTTGCGTCAATCTGTTCCGAGCATTCGGTGAAACCAAGTGGCCTACAATACTTTTGATCAGCTCGTTTGGCTGCAATATTTTATTGGATTACCTGTTTGTGGGATTGCTGGGCATGCAGCAGAATGGAATTGCGCTTGCATACATTGTCACGCAGATGATCTTTGCGCTGGCCGCAATGAAAAGTTTGTCTCATACGTACATGATCAATTTTGCAAGAGAACATGCAGATGCTGAAATACTGAAGCGCAT
>JAAYWN010000163.1 GCA_012516665.1 Erysipelotrichaceae bacterium | reverse complement strand
GAAGGATGCGGTGACCGGTAATCTTACAGATGTGAACTTCAGCAACCGGATTGAAAACAGTCTTCGGATTATCTGCAATCTGAATGGCATCCTGCCGGCAGATGTCAAAATGACGGTGAAAATAGTCAGTTCCACCGCAGAGTCTGACTACCAGGGAAGCTATCAGGTCTACAGTGCAGGCGCAGATATCAGTCAGGCCACACCGAAAACAGTTGGTACTACCTCAAACGGCGTGATTCAGGCCAGGACTTCCGAGATCGTTGTAATCCGGAATCTGAAGATCGGTTCTACAGTGAAGATTGTACCTGTCTGTCCGTCGGGCTATCAGATTGATTCCAATCCGAACTCAGCTACGATCAGTCCGGGAAATACGGCAGTCATTACCTGGGCAATCAGCCTGTACAGCGTCTCCGGAGGTAGTGCAACGGAATCAATTTCAGGCAATACCGGGTCTGGTTCCAAAGCAGCAGACAATCAGTGGAATGTTACGAGAAATTTCGAATTGATCGATTCAGCAGATAAGACCGTCATCAATCATAAGCAGCCGGTAAGCGGGAAAACTGATATCGGAGCAGCGGAATCCACTAATCTAGGCAGTGGCATTATTACAAATGGTAATACACCAAAGAATGACCAGCAAACCGATGGTGTTAATTCCAGTTTCAATGACAATTACAATGACAATAACAATAACAATAAAGACAATCATAATTTGATGCCCGGGCTCATCGTTTTTACAGCTTGTGTGCTGGCTGCAGCGATAGGTACGATCATTATAGTGAAAAAACGGGAGACAGACGGCGAAGAATAATCAGAAGGACAGAAGCTGCAGAGATGCGGCTTTTGTTTTGACAGTCCAAAGGTGTGCCGGAGCAGGTGATCTGTCTGATACATCAGCGCAGGAATTGAATTTATATGAAGCGTGGATCACACAGGAATGATTCGTGCCGAAATCGTTCTGAAGCGATTCGCGGAAGCTGATATGCCGGGAAAAGGTAAAGCGGATTAATAAACATTGAATAAAAAGTATACAAATTGTATGAAAGCGGAAGATACCGTATAAACAAGGTATATTTTGATATAAATGCAGGACGCGAATGTAAACGTTTTCATACAATCTTAAGGCAATCTTAAAACCGGTTTACTTATTACGGCTGAATCCGCTTGATTAAATTTGTTGCCTGGATAGAATGAAGTCATACGAAGAGTACGAGGGCAGACAGCGCATGAGAACAGCCGGAAGCCCAAAAGGAGAACAGTACAAATGGAAGAGCAGAAGCGTCTGGTTCGCATGGGCATCGACGTCGGCGGCACCTACACCAAATGTGTGGCCATGGATAATACCACACATGAGATTATCGGCAAGAATGAAGTGAAGACGACGCATGATGCAGAAGAGGGCGTTGCCCTTGGTGTCGTGCAGTCTTTTGAAAACTGCATGAAGGAAAATCACATTGCCCCGGAAGATGTGGTCTTCGTCGCACACTCCACAACGCAGGCAACCAATGCATTCATTGAAGGCGATGTTGCAAGAGTTGGTATCATCGGTGTAGCCGGCGGTGGAATCGAAGGCATGCTGGCAAAGAAACAGCTGAAGCTGGATGATGTCATCCTGGATCCGAAAGAGGATCGCAGAATCCGGATCTTCAATGAGTTTGTGCACAAGAAGAATCTGAATGACAGCACGATCGATGCGGTTATTGGCAGTCTGCAGAACCAGGGGGCCCAGGTCATTGTGGCTTCCATGGCATTCGGTGT
>JAAYWN010000162.1 GCA_012516665.1 Erysipelotrichaceae bacterium | reverse complement strand
TCCTATTGCTGAGGCAGACAGCACTGCATAGGACTTCCACATCGCAGCTGCAGTGCTATCTGCCTCAGTCATCTGTTAGCCAACTGTGGCTATGAGTATTATACACTTTGACCAACACTGTGCAGGTTACGGTTTATATTTTTAATTGAGCACAAGAGCAGAAGAAGAATCACAAAATGAAAAAGATTGAATACTATATGAATCTTCCGTATAAATTGGTAATTATTCCCGATCCGGATGAGGGAGGATACGTGGCATGTTATCCAGATCTTCCTGGATGCATTACAGCTGGAAGCTCTTTAGAAGATGCAGCGGACGCAAAAAAGGAATGGCTTAGAACGGTTTTGGAAAGCGGAACGGCTATCACTGAACCGGTGACAGCAGATGGATATTTTTGATAGTTCAAACTGCGTCTGCCTTCTTTCAAAAAATGATGCATTAGAGAAAACATAAGAGCAAAATGGCAGCAGGCAATCAGCAGAAATGTTGTTTTTTATGATACGGATGGTGTCTTTAACAGCATAATAATTGACATAAATTCCTTTCGTAATTTCTTCTTTTATCAGAACAACGCAGGAGACAGTATGAAAATATGCAAAAGAGTTCTGCCGATACTGGCCCTAGTGCTTTCTCTTTTCAGCACAGGGATGACAGCAGTTCAGGCACAGACATCTGCTTCCCAAACATCTAATTTTGCCAATTTGGTCCTTTTTGTGCAGTTTTCTGATACAGAAGGGAACTTCATGGACAGCAAGCAGTCTACATATGCGCAGAAGACATATACCGAAGCAGCTGTTCATGATTATCTGGATACATCATATGCAAAATCTTTGGTCTCCTATATGGATACCATTTCCTATGGACAGTTCCATGTAAACACCTATATGCCGCAGCTGAATGAGGATTCTTCTAAAATTACGCCAATTGTATTGAGCAGAACACAGAGTAGCTATGACAGCAATAGCGGCATCTATCTGGCTGAAAAAGAGGCAATGGATGCAGCTAAGAAAAATTGGGATCTGACTTCTCTCAATTTAGATCAGAATAATGATGGCTCTGTTGATAATGTGACTTTTATTTTCGCTGGTACAGAAAGTGCACGCGGCGGCACATTCTATGCTCATAAAAATGATTTTGGCCCTGGCTACACTTTGGCTAACGGAAAATATGTTGGATGCATCAATGTGCTGATGGCTAAAACAGTGTTTGGCACAGACTTTTCATCTACTGGTGAGATTGCCCATGAGTTCCTTCATTCGCTTGGATATCCTGATCTGTATCATGAAGATGGCGGTACACCTGTTGGGGCGTGGGACATCATGTCGCAGGCATCGCTTTACAACCAATGGCCGCTTGCTTATATGAGGTCCTCTGTATCCAATTGGCTGACCATTGATACGATTACATCAAACCAGCATCTGACCCTTGTTCCATCCAGTGAAAAGGATGGCAATCAGGCATATATTCTTAAGACATCGATTTCAGATTCTGAATTCTTTGTTGTTGAATACCGAAAGCAAGGAAAACAGTATTCAGATGAATTGGATGTAAAAATACCTGGCAGCGGTATGATCATCTATCGGATCAATCAAAGATCTGAAAATCTGTCGAATCGATTGGGCAATGGTTTGGATGGTGTTTATGTATTCCGTCCTGGTGAAACAAATACGACCGATGATGCGGGAGATATAACAGAATCATTCCTCAGCAGTGAGAGCGGCAGGACATCTTATGGGACAGAGGATATGTCCAAAGGCATCGCAGATAATGCCATTGTGTATGCAGATGGTCAAAACTCAGGCATTGCGATCCGCAATGTCAGCAGTGCATCTGATACGATCTCTTTTGATGTCAGCTTTGCGGATACTTCAAATATCGGTCTTTGGAACAGTCTTGGCGGTTCATCGGTTGCTTCAAATACAGACAGCAGTGTTCTGAGCATGGCTGTGAATGGCAATGCATCCTATCCAAGTGCTCTGATTGGCAATTCTTCGGCACCTGCACTGTATCAATATAATGGAAATTCATGGACAAAAGCTTCTGCGGATATCACAGATTTTGGCAGTGCAGCGACACTGGCATATCTGAATGGAATTCCATATGTACTGTATTCGGAAACTTCTGATTTTAAGATGAAGCTCATAAAGTATACAGATGGCACTTGGAAAACAGTTCAGATTATTTCTTCAAAAGAAACAGATTACTCTTCAATGATCAGTAATGGAAATGCGCTGTATATTGCATGGAATGAAGGCATTTTATCTGGACCGTCTGCCAATAAGATCGCCAGATTTGATGGTGAAAAACTAACTTTGATTGAAGAGAAGACATCCGGTTATAACACTCAGTTCCATTTTAGTGCTGACAGTACTTCTGTGTATCTTTCTTATCGTGATGCTTCGAATTCCAGTAATACAGTTTCTGTAAGGCAGATTACTGGAAGCAGTATTAAGGATCTTCCAGTACCAGAGACAGGAAGTGTTGAACCGCAGATCTGCAGTGATGGAAAAGATTTATATCTTCTTAATGCAGCAGAAAATACATCAAATGATTCTTTCCTATATAAATACAGTGATGATAGAACAGCACTGACAAAGATCAGTTCTCGTCTGCCGGCAGAAAATTCTGTTTTTTCATCGATTTCTATCTGTCAGGGAGTTCCTCTCATACAGGTCGTTGATAATAAGCAATCGGGATCTTCTGGAACGTCAGTTTATCGATTTGAGAACAATGCATGGTGGCAGGAGGGATTGAAACTGGATCCCATGGTTGTATCGGATACAAATATGTGTATGATCGGCAGCACATGTTATGTCAGTTACTTAAGCAACAATGTACCTTATATCAAAACAAAACAGATCACAGTAAATCAGAGCGGTCAGAATACGCCGACTGTTTCGGGCATCATTGCATCTGCTTCAAAGACAGCATATAAAATTGGCGATATATTCAATGCTAATGATCTTACAGTGAAAACACAGTATTCAGATTTTTCATCAAAGACTTTGACATATAAAAATGATTATTCGGTTTCAGGCTTTGATACAAGTACCGCAGGGACGAAGAACGTAACTGTGAAGTATGGCTCATTTACAGATACATATCAGATAACGGTATCTGCAATCGCTGTTACTGGTGTAAAGGTCAATGGAACACTTTCTTTGATTGTTGGAAACAGCGGACAGCTGAGTGCAGTCATCAGTCCATCGAATGCCACAAATAAGAAGGTTTCTTGGTCTTCAAGCAATGCATCTGTTGCGTCTGTTGATGGCAATGGCAAAGTTACAGCGAAAAACGCAGGGAAAGCATCCATCACGGCTTCAACAGCAGATGGAAACTATAAGTCATCTTGCAGCGTAACGGTATCTGCGCCTCCTGCAGCAACACCTAAGCCAACGAATACACCGGTCTCAACTTCAACGCCGACAGCAGTCCCTACGGCAGCACCGACCAGTACACCTGTATCAACACCTACCCCTGTGAAAATCGTTTCTATGAATCGTCTCTATAATCCAAACAGCGGTGAGCATTTTTATACTGCGGATACTGCTGAAAGGAATTGGCTAGTGACTCTGGGATGGATATATGAAGGAGTCGGCTGGAAGGCACCAAAATCCAGCAATACACCGGTCTATCGTCTTTACAATCCGAATGACGGCGATCATCATTATACAATGAGTAGCAGTGAGCGGAATTGGTTAGTATCAATTGGCTGGAGATATGAAGGAATTGGATGGTATTCAAATGATTCCAAGATGGTTCCTTTATATAGGCAATTCAATCCAAATGTTTATATTGGAACTCATAACTATACGATAGATAAAAAGGAAAATGACTGGCTTGTTACATTGGGCTGGAAAGCAGAAGGAATTGGATGGTATGGAACAAATTAATCTATCACTTAAAAACTGAATGATATTCTAAAACAAACAATATAGTTTTGCTTATATGCTCAACCAACTTGAGCATATAAATCTTAATTATACAATTTGGTGAAGGTGAATCTGCAAAAGCAATCAAGCATTTCAGTTTATTTAGTTCGGAAGTAATCGAGTCGGCTTAAACCGAACAAACTATATATAGAATAAAGATTGAAAAAATGGTGCAACGTTTTATGTGAAATTAGAGAGCCAAATACTACTAGGTATAGCTTTTTTCTATTGCTTTCAATCAATCGGGGCTGGTTCAAATTGGGATATATTTTTAATCAGATTCCAGATTACATGCCTATTGACTATATATCGGACATTTTACGGCTTTTTGTATCTTTCCGAAGATCATGGAATCTGTAATTATTTTATTATTTCTGTGGTAGAACTTGACACAAAAAAAGATGACATTATGCCATCCTTTTAAGACTATATGATTTCAATATCATTGCGATCTCTTAACATATATTTTTTTAATGGTGTTAAGCTCGCCAGCCAGTATAGTAATCCTCCTAAAATAGCTGTAAATCCACTTCCCGTTGTAATAAAGAAGATATTGCCGTTGATTGCACCAGTTGCTGGATTGTATACAAACAATGTTGCAACTACAAATGAAATGACGAGGATGCTTAAGCCTACCAGATTGAATCCGTGAGTAAATTCATAGGCATCGTGACCCTTCAGGCCATACAGCGATTTCAGAGAAATTTTGCGCTTTTTAACGATAAGGTAATCAACTACAGTCATGCCGATGATTGGTCCTTGGATATAGGCGGCCATAGAGATAAAGTTGCCAAAGTTTTCCATGACCCATCCCCATACTGTTAATAAGCTGACATAGAACATAGCAATGATGACAAGCAGTTTATAGCTTACTTTAGGAAGACCGCTCTTAACAATCATACAGTTGACGTATGAACCGGTGCCCTGCGTTCCAATATTTGCGAAGGCAACCATTAATAAACTTAAGAAAGAAAAGCCTGGACCCGCTAAAGTAGCCAGCATGACAGTAGGATCGCTTTCATAGTAGCCAGCTTTGACAAACATGGCATATGCCATAATGCCTCCTGCTGCAACAAAAAATGGTGCAACAACAGCATAGGACAATGTAGTTCCCCAATAGCCGGAACGTTCTGTCTTAGCTAAGCGCGGCATAACAAGTGCCTGTGTAGACCAAGAGAAAGCAAAGGCAACATTTCCTTCCGCAGACAGCATGAATCGGCCAAGCGGTGTTCCATAAAGGCTTGTATCGGGCTGAACAGCATTGATCGCTGATAGTGGTACGGATGTTAAACTGATAATAACAACGAGTATTCCGACAATCAGCAAAGCAGTAACAAGGAAACGGTTTGTCCATTTGATGACTTCAGGACCGCCAAGGGCAATAATTGTACCAACAACAACACAGGCAACGCCCAAGAATGGTTTCCAGAATACTGGATTAAGAATGACACCGAAGGTAGCAAATAAGTTGATCATTGATGATGCAAATAGCTGAGAATCGACTGCATACCAGCCAAAGTTTGCCAAAGAAATGACGATAGAGAAAATCACAACACCCTTTTTTCCAAGAACAGATCTGAGCCATACCCATAGATCAATACCATATCTTGTCGCAAATAAAACAGGAATACATTCGAT
>JAAYWN010000161.1 GCA_012516665.1 Erysipelotrichaceae bacterium | reverse complement strand
CCCTGTCCTTATATCATAATCAGGGACTTTCAATGATAAAAGTGGGGAAAAAGGGACTTACGATAATAATTGAGCAAGTTGAAAATTGTGTGAACATGTATCGGTTGAGATATTTTAGGTAAAAAGATATACTGAAACAGGAAAAAAGAGGATATCTGGAATGAAACAAACAGAAAATAATGTAAATATGGGACCAGTTAAAAATCCCGAACTGGAAAAAGTGATCACGGAGCTGAAAGAAGGCAGTACGCCAGAAAAACAGGTCGCTTTGATCGAAGCATTGAAAAAGGCTAATTTATTGGCTCCCTGCGACTTTGATGTCAAACTGGATCCGAACCAGAAGATGCCGAAGAACTTTAAGCCGCAGCAGATCAAGTTCTATCTGCTGAATACCAATGACGGCAAAGTCCTGTTCCCGGCTTTTACGGATATTGAAATGAGCCAGAAGACAAGCATGGGACCGAACGTCAAGCCAAAGTATGTTGTCCGCACAATGAAGGATTATGATGTCCTGCTGCAGGCACCGGAAAATAAAGCCAATGGCATTGTGATCAATCCTGGTCAGGATAATATTGTGATCCCGATGCAGCTGATCGCGGTCGCTTCTGGGCGTACGGTGCCAAAGCCTGCACAGCCGACAGCACCGCTGAATATTACTTTCGGTGAACCAAGCGTTTATCCGACAAAGATGGTCAATGCCATTTACGAACGGGCAGAGAAGACACCGGAGATCTCACATATCTGGCTGAAAGGGAAATTTGTCGGACAGACGATGAGCTTTTATCTGGTGGTAGATGCTGAGAAGCAGGAAGAATCTGTACTGAATGCGATCCGTGAAGTTGCGGTTCCGCTGGCCAAAGATATTCCTGTAGAAATCGTCTTCCTGACGGATGAGATCAAAGAAAAGATCATCGGCGAAGGCATCGCTCTATATGATAAGGATCTCGCCTTGTGAAGATCGAAGCATTGAAGCAGCTTCCTTTGCCATGGATCGAAGATACGATTCTGAAAGAAAAAAGCAGCTGGACAGAAAACGGAGCAGCGAATATCCTCTCTTTTCTGAAAAGCCATGCCGAAGAGTTCACCGCCATCGGTCTCTATGAAGAGGGACTGATTGGCGTTCTGGTATATCGTCCTGAGGATCTGCGGATCATTCTGATCGGTATCGCTAGAGAAAAGCGCCGTCATGGCTATGGGACGGCACTGCTGGATGGATTGAAAGAAAAAGCAGAGCAGATGCATTTAGCAAGGATCGAAGCCAATGCGGCATCCAATGCCCTTGCCTTCTATCAGGCAAACGGCTTTATAGAGACTGGCGAATCTTCGCAAGCCGGCGGACTGTCCTTTACCCCTATGGAATATCTTCTGGGCAGAGCAATGCTCGGTAAGACGGTGACGGTCATTGTCGATCATCCTTACGGCAGTTTTCATCCGACAATTGCGGATGCGGTATATCCGGTCAACTTCGGCTATGTTTCTCAAACGGAAGGAATGCAGGATGCCTGGGCCATCGGTCCCCAAGAACCGGTCGAGACTTTCACCGGCATTGTTGCCGGTATTGTCTATCATCGTCAAGGCACATCCCGCTGGATCGTGATCCCGCCCAGTATGGTCATTGATCATCAGAAGATCATTGATCTGATCGGTTTCGAAGAACAGTACTATGAGACAGAGATCCTCTGGTCAGACCGGCATTGAACATCATGCGAGCATGCATGATGTTTTTTTCTTTTTTCTTTTATAGAGAACGCATGATCCTGATCTTTACACATATTTAACACTTTCACACAATCTTCACATTCTATTCAAAAGGGGTACAGATAAACAAAATATGATAAATATGCAAATAGGAGGCAGACAGTGTATGAGCGGATCCGTGATCGATACATTTGAAAGAGTGGAAGATAAATACAGCCTGACATATGAACAGGCCCAGCAGTTTAAAAAAGCAGTGGCACAGCATATTGAAAAAGATGTGTATTACAAATATACCGTGCATTCGATTTATTATGACTCTTTGGACAGCCGTTTAGTGATAGAGAGCCTGAACAGTTCAAAGTATCGCATGAAGCTCAGAATGCGTTGCTATGTACAGCTGCAGGATGATACACCTGTCTTCCTTGAGACGAAGAAAAAGCTAGGTGATATTGTCTACAAAAGAAGATTTCAATTAGCAAATAAGGAAGCCCAGGAGTATTTGGATTATGGTATTCCGCATTCTGTGCACAGCAATACTGCTGATGAAATTGATTATCTGATGAAGTATTACAACTTGGAACCGAAGGTCCTCATCCTCTATGAAAGAGAGTGCTACAAGAGCACTTCAGAAGCAGATGTCAGAATTACGTTTGATACAAATATCCGCTATCGTATTGATGAT
>JAAYWN010000160.1 GCA_012516665.1 Erysipelotrichaceae bacterium | reverse complement strand
TTTACCTGTAACATGAGCACAGATTCCACCAGTCGCATTATCCTGATATACAGTGTCATTATCACCGACAACTGATCCATTCAGGGTCAGATTCTTAATGGACGCATTCTTTATACAGCCAAAAAGTGCAACATAATTATTATCAGAATTGATATTGACGGTGATCGCATGTCCCTGTCCATCAAAGGTCCCTGAAAAATAATCATTGCTCCAGAAGCCATATTGACCGATCATTGGGAAATCATCTCTCGCTATGATATCTGCGGTGAGCTTAATGGTATCATTATCACAGTCATTGCCATCATTCACCCAATCTGCAAATGTATTCAGGTCATTCGCACTGCTGATCAGATACGCACCTGTGCTGTCTTTGACCAGTCCTGGTCCAGACGCATTGACCTGCAAAGGACCGGCATAGGTGAACGTGAGGCACACTGCCATCAATAAGGCAGATATTCTTGCGGCTGTTTTCTTCATATTGTTTTCCCTCATTCTGATTGTCTGCTGTGATAAACGGATTGTTCTATATCCACAGTCTCATAATGAAACTATTATTGCAAACAGAACATCACAGAAACGTCACAGGAGCAGAAAAAAAACGATCCAGATATTTTCATATCCAAATCGTTCTTCTATGGCGCCTTAAACAGGACTCGAACCTGTGACACCCTGGTTAACAGCCAGGTGCTCTACCGACTGAGCTACTAAGGCAGCGAAAATATAATACTATCAATGCCTCGAATATGCAAGATGAAATGCTTGAAAAAGTTGTGCATCGCAGCAAATTTACTTCATGAAAAGCAATTTTTTCATTTTCTCTCATACTTTCCGTAAAAGATGACAGGATCTGCAGAACTGATGATCAGAAAAACGTCAGAGACCCTTACTTTCCTGATCAAAATCATATATACAATGCCCTCCAATAATAAATCAATTCATGATAAGATGAGCTTAACAGTACGGACAGGAAATCTGTCATAAGGAGAATACTATGGGATTAGTTTTAGGAGCTTTAAGTGCAGCCGGTTCCGCTTTCAGTGATACTTGGAAAGAGTATTTCTACTGCGATGCGATTCCCGCTGACACCATCTGCGTCAAAGCGCACAAAAAAGTCAGAGGTTTTTCCAGCAACCATGGAGATGACAACATCATTTCTGATGGATCCGTTATTGCCATAGCTGATGGACAGTGCATGGTCATTGTATCTCAAGGCCAAGTCATTGATCTCTCTGCTCAGCCAGGAGAATACAAATATGATTCTTCTACCGAGCCTTCCTTATTTACGGGGCCTCTGGGCGAGGGACTGAAGAACATCTTCCAGCAGATCGGCCATCGTTTCCAGTTCGGCGGTCAGCCGGCAGAAGATCAGCGCGTCTACTACTTTAATACCAAGGAGATCCCTGGCATGAAGTACGGCACCGCCTCACCAGTTCCTTTCAGAGTCGTTGATGCACGGGCCGGCATGGATCTGGATATTGATGTCAAGGCCTTCGGCGAGTATTCCATCAAGGTCACGGATCCGATCCTGTTCTATACAAATGTCTGTGCCAATGTAGAAGATGCCTATCATGTCGCTGATATTGAAGGTCAGCTGCGTACCGAATTATTGACTGCTCTGCAGCCAGCCTTTGCCAAGATCGGTGCTTCCGGCGTTCGCTATTCAGAGATTCCAGCACACACGCAGGAACTTGCCGATGCTTTGAATGCAGAACTATCTAAGAAATGGAAAGATCTGCGCGGCATTGAAATTGTTTCTTTCGGCGTCTCTTCGATCAGTGCATCAGAAGAAGACGAGCAGATGATCAAGCAGATGCAGAGAGATGCAGCCTATAAGGATCCAAGTCTTGCAGCCGCAGCTCTGGTCGGTGCGCAGACACAGGCTATGAAGGATGCAGCCAAGAACGCCAATGGCGCAGCCATGGGATTTGTCGGCATGAATGCGGCCGGTGCAGCGGGCGGGATCAATGCCAATGCTCTGTATCAGCAGGCAGCTGCTTCACCGTCTGCTGCTCCGCAGGCCCCGGCGCAGGATGGCACTTGGACATGTCCGAAATGCGGCACGGTCAATACCGGAAAATTCTGCGGCAACTGCGGCGAGAAAAAGCCAGAATGATCTTACGAAAGAGTCCATATGAAGATCGATCTTAAAAAATATCATCAGCAGATCAGGGACAACGAAATGGTATCGACTATTTTAAGTCTGGGTGCCATCTGTCTTGCCATCATCATATGGATCATTGCTGCATACTTAAAAGCATAGGAGAACACGATGCCTGAACAAATAACGAACTATCAGTGTCCCAACTGCAAAGCACCTCTGCATTTCGATCCGACATTGCAGAAGCTGAAGTGCGACAGCTGCGGATCAACTTTCACAATTGAAGAGATCACAGCCGCTTTTGCCGAAAAGAATCAGAAAGCTGTGTCTGTCGATCAGGCCAAAGCCCAAGCAGAACAGGCAGAGACCATGCAGTGGTCCGAAGAGGAAGCCAAGCATCTCAGAGCCTACAAGTGTCCTTCCTGCGGTGCACAGCTGGTGACTGATGAGACAACAGCAGCGACAAGCTGTCCTTACTGCGGCAATCCAACCGTCATCCCCTCTCAGTTTGCGGATGATCTGCGGCCTGACAGTATTATTCCTTTCCGCAATACCAAAGAAGAAGCTGTCAGTGTATTGAAAAAATTCTACCAGGGCAAGCCTTTTCTGCCTTCGCAGTTTTCCAAGATGAATCACATTGAAGAGATCAAGGGAATGTATGTGCCATTCTGGCTGTACGACGGTTCTGCTTTCGGCAACCTGCAGTATCAAGGCACCAGAGTTACCACGATAACGCGTGGAGATGATATGGTCACCACAACAGAACATTACCAGATCGGCCGTCAGGGAAATATCTCCTTTGACCGGCTGCCGGCAGATGCCTCGAGCACCATGCCGGATGAACTGATGGATGCCATTGAGCCATTTGACTACAGTGAAATGTGCGACTTTGCCTTAAGCTATCTGCCTGGCTTCTTAGCCAATCGCTATGATGTCGACAGTGAAAAAGATGCCGATCGTGCGAATGAAAGAATGAAGAATACGGCCATCGACAGCCTGCGTGCCACCATCATCGGCTATACCGGTCTGGTGCCGGAACAGGAAAATGTCTCAATCGAACCTGGTCTGGTCCATTATGCCTTTCTGCCAGTCTGGCTTCTTTCCACCCAATACAATGGAAAGAACTATCTCTTTGCAATGAATGGACAGACCGGCAAGATGGTCAGTGATGATCTGCCGATCGACTGGGTGAAGTTCTTTGTATACTTTGCCATAATGACCGCTGTCTTCGGATTGATCCTGTGGTTCCTGTTAGGAATGATGGTGTAAAGGAGAAACTATGAGAAAACTGAAAAATTTATTTCTGCTGTTCATCATCTCTCTTTTCTTCCTTGTGCCGATCAACGCTTCCAGCACAGACTATGTCAAAGATGATTACGGCCTGCTGAGCGCAAGCGAGATAGAAGAATTGAACACCCAGGCAAAGAAGATCTCACAGACTTACAATGTGGGCGTCTATGTCCGTGTAAAGGCAGACTATGAGGGCAGCAGTATTGAAAAATATGCTGAGACAGTGTATGCCGATGAGCAGCTAGGCCTCGGCACTGCTGAGAACAGAGAATGCGTGATGCTGATCATCACCATGGCAGACCGTTCCTATGACATCCTGGCACACGGAACAGAAGCGAATACTGCTTTCACAGATTACGGAAAAGAGAAGCTTGGCAAGGGCATCATTTCCTATTTAAAAGAAGATGATTATCAAGGTGGCTTCCAATACTTCATTGAACAATGCAGCACCTATCTGGAAACTTCCAAGCAGGGTGCTCCGATCGATGTCAATACATCCGATGCAGAAGAAGACAGAGCAATCATGCAGAATGTGCGTTATGGCATCACCTTCATCGGTGCACCATTGCTTGCTCTGATCATCTGTATGATCATCAAAGCAAAGAATAAAACAGCCGGGATTGCCTCGGAGGCATCCGACTATGTACCGAAGAATGGTCTCCAGGTCACGGGCATGCAGGATATCTTCCTCTACCGCACTGAGACCGTCACGCATATTGATCATGATCATGATGCCGGCGGCGGGACAACCATTAACAGCGGCGGTTTCTCCCACAGTTCAGGTCACTTCTAAAACAAAGGCCAGCACGCGCTGGTCTTTTACTTTACTCTGCGGGACACCGCAACGCCATCGCCGATATCACCGTAGAACACCGTCTGAAATCGCTCATCCTTTTCAATATGATCACGGAACTTTTTGATCTTATGCACCATCTGTATCGTACTGCGATTCTTTGTCGTCGATTCATCATCGACCATGCCATGAAAGTTCAGATTGTCAAAGATAAATACTGTTCCAATTCTAGTGTTTTTCATGAAATGTTCTAAGTATCGACGATACTGGGATTTAGCGGCATCCACAAAGATCAGATCATAGATCTTTTTTGTTTCATTCTGATAGGCATCTATCACATGCACATGGATCCTTTCATGCATGTTTTCTTTCGCTATATTGGCAATAGCCTGTTCTGCCATCTCTTCATTGATCTCGATCGTATCGATCTCAATATCCCAGCGAATGCCTGCCATCTGGATAGCAGAGTATCCCACCGCTGTCCCGATCTCTAAGATCTTCTGAATGCTGTCATGGGTCCGGATATAAGAAAGCAGGAAGCTCATGCCATCATCCATCATAATAGGAACATGCTCCGTCCTTGCTTTATCATGTATTTGTTTCAGTTCTTCCTTATTCATTTTTCTGCTCGCTCTATTTCTGCTGCTTCTCTATTTTAACGCATTATATCGCCAAATAGACAGACCGCAGTACGCTCAATGCGTATCCTTTAATAAGCAATGCAGAAGTATGCTTTATTCTTCTTCAATCATCATCATTCCGTGTTAAAATTAAGAGATGATATTTCAGAAAGGGGCAGTGTTATGATCGATCGAAAATTTTTATCAGCCTACTTCGGGACCGCAATCTATGCACGAGGAATTACCCTGTACAATCATGGTCATGTTTCTGACTTAGATGTCAGAGAGGACCCAGATACTGGCGTTGTGACGATCCGCGGTTCTGTTGAAAGCTCCCGCACCAATCGGCAGTATCAAGTACGTGTCACGCTCAGTGCCAATGAAAATTGGATCATTGACTGTGAATGCGACTGTCCCTACTATGAATCCTATGCCGGTCCATGCAAGCATATCGCTGCTGTGCTGCTGGCTTATATTGCTGAAACAGAATCATCGATCATCGGCAATGGCATTTCAAAATACAATAGACCTATGCGCGCGACTGATCAGGGAATCAAAAAGCTCCTGGATGAATATACATCCGCGGAAAAGCCAGCACTGCTGACGCCCTCTTCGCCCGTCATCCTTGAGCCGCGCATCAGCGGCATTTATGATCATTCTTTAGAAGTTTCTTTTAATATTTATTCCGGCTCAGGCCATAAATATGTCATTAAAAATATTGAGAACTTCTGTGATGCTATTCAGGGACACGGTACGATCCGCTATGGCAAAGCCTTGGAATTTGTTCACTCGATCAATGCTTTCAGTGCCGCATCTCGGCCGATGATCAAGTACCTGATGGGCCTGAATGACAGCAATGACACGTATGCACCGAATCAGAACAGCTTTGCCAGCTATTATCGCTATGGCTATGAATACGGCACTGCTTTAACTAGGGACCTTTCTCTGCAGGGAAGATACTTAGATGATTTCTTTCAGGCAGCCGGCAGTCTGCCGATGTACTTATATATGCAGGAAACCGTTGGGCAAGCCTATCCCATCAAGCTTTCTCTGTCTCAAGGAATGCCGCAGATGCAGGGATCGCTCGTCAAAGCAGATCATGGCTATCTGTTCAGCGGCAGCGGCCTCCCCTATGCAAAAGGACGGGAATATCTCTATTTTATTGATGAAATACATGCCCAGATCATTTACAGTCAGAACACACAGGATGGCTTCTGCCAGCTGCTGGATTTTCTGAATGATGATAAACAGGAAGATTATTTCATTGATGACCGTGATCTGCCGGCATTTGCCAAATATGTCTACCCGCTGCTGAAGGAGCAAATGAATCTGGCAGAGGATGGCTTTGATGCCGCAGCTTATGTACCGGCGAAGCCTACCTATGAGATCTACTTGGATCTGCCGTATGACAACACGATCACCTGTGTTCCTTATTCTGTATATAAAGATGAAAAATTCAATCTCTGTGCGCCTGCCAATGATCAGGGAAACCGTGATTTTGCGGATGAAAAAGAAATGATGGAATTCATCTCTCATTGGTTCAATGATATGGATTCCCTGAAGCACCAGATGTTCCTGCGGAATAATGATGACATGACTTATCAGCTGATGACCGAAGGTATTCCGGCCCTGCAGGATCACGCTTCTGTTTTTGTCAGTGAAAAGCTGAAAAAACTGCAGGTCCGCGCCATGCCGAAAGTATCGGTCGGTGTTTCTGTTGCTCATGATCTGCTGCAGCTTGATCTGGTATCCGATACAATGAGCACCAAGCAGCTGTCGGAGATCCTCTCTCGCTACAGCAGCAAGAAGAAGTATTATCGTCTGAAGAGCGGCGACTTTCTTACCTTAGATCCTTCCATTGATGAACTGGCTGATCTCAAGGAATCGCTGTCACTGACCGCTTCTCAGATTGCTTCAGGTTCTGTTTCCCTGCCTTCCTACAGAGCACAATATTTAGAGGAATTGGCGCAGGAAGAAAAGAATTTCACGATGAGCCAAGATGCCTCTTTTCGTTCTATGATCGAACGCATGCATGAAAGTTCATCTGTGAAATATGAACTCCCTTCTGATCTGAAGGCAACGCTTCGTTCTTATCAAAAAGAAGGATTTGATTGGCTCTGTGCCCTGCGTGACAATCACTTTGCCGGACTTTTAGCAGATGAAATGGGCCTTGGCAAGACCCTGCAGATCATTGCCTTCTTAGGTGCATGGAAAGACCGGAAAAAGTGTCTGATCGTATGCCCAGCTTCTTTGGTCTATAACTGGTCCTTGGAGATCCAGCACTTTCTGCCATCGCTGCCAAGCAGGATCATTTCTGGCAGTGCTTCCATGCGGGCAGAATTGATCCGTTCCTCCCAGGACAATGATGTGCTCATTACTTCTTATGATCTTTTAAAGAGAGATATGGATGTCTATCAGGATATGGATTTCTCCTGTGAAGTCATTGATGAAGCACAGTATATAAAAAATGCAGGGACCCAGGCAGCACAGGCAGTCAAGGCGATCCATGCTCATTTCAAAGCTGCTTTGACGGGCACACCAATTGAAAACCGTTTAAGCGAGCTCTGGTCCATCTTCGATTATCTGCTTCCCGGTTTCTTCTATGGCTATCAGAAATTCCGGGCCAACTTTGAAGTCCCGATCATTAAAGATAATGATGAGAATATCGAAAAGCGCCTGCAGAAAATGATCACGCCGTTCGTTCTGCGCCGTTTGAAAAAGAATGTTCTGAAAGATCTGCCGGATAAATTGGAAGAAGTCTACTATGCATCTGCAGAAGGCGAGCAGAAACAATTGTATGATGCCCGCGTGCAGAACTTAAAACAGCAGCTGAGCAAACAATCCGATCAGGAATTCAAAGAGAATAAGATGATGGTCTTAGCAGAATTGACCAGACTGCGGCAGATCTGCTGCGATCCAAGCTTGGTCTATGACCATTATCATGGCTCTTCTGCCAAGGCAGATCTCTGCATTGATATGATCCGAAATGCGGTAGAAGCAGGTCATAAAGTACTGCTGTTCTCACAATTTACCAGCATGCTTGAGATCCTGACAAAACGTTTAGGTCAGGCGAAGCTTGCCTATCATCTGTTAGAAGGATCCACGCCGAAGAAACAGCGTTCTGACATGGTTGAATCCTTCCAGAAAGATGATGTTCCTGTCTTCTGCATCTCTTTGAAAGCAGGCGGCACAGGCCTGAATCTGACCGCAGCTGATATTGTGATCCACTATGATCCATGGTGGAATACTGCCGTGGAAAACCAAGCAAGCGACAGAGCTCACCGCATTGGGCAGAAGAATGTTGTTTCCGTCTATCGTCTGATCATCAAAGATACGATCGAGGAAAGAATCCTAGATCTGCAGCAGTCAAAGAGTGACCTGGCCGATAAGATCCTATCCGGCGAGGGCATGTCCAGTGCAAAACTGAGCAGAAAAGATCTATTGGAAATACTATAAAACAAATATGAGTTCACTTATTTATGAAAACAACAAAGTCACCATAAATATATGATTCTTTTCTTCGTACCGAATATTCCCAGCGTTTGTATCTACAATCGCCTGGATTGTTTTTAGGCCATATCCATGTTTTACTTCTTCGGTCTGTATAAGATTACCATTTTCATCAACCGTCCTGTTATTCACCGAATTAGCAATCGTAAGCAAAAAATAGTTTTTTATGCTTTTCATATCTATTTTTATAGTTTTTTCCACACCTATATGGTCAATAGCATTATCCAATAAATTGACTAACAAAATATATAAATCATCCTCGCTTAATCGTGGCGATTCAATAATATTTAAAAACCGTAACCTGCACAGTGTTGGTGTCGAATGCGATTATTAAGCCATATTTTGATGCTTAGTCAGTATTATTTCTGTATTTTAGGGTGGCTTTTGTTGTCAATGCTTTATCAAGTAATACCATAACTTTTGCCAAATTAT
>JAAYWN010000159.1 GCA_012516665.1 Erysipelotrichaceae bacterium | reverse complement strand
TTTTCCTGATGACCATTATTCTGAGCCAGTCGGACAACATCAGCGGGGCTTTCTTCATCACCTCCTTTTTGGCAACTTTTTTCCTTGGCTTTTTTGGCAGTATTTTCTACAGCGTGATGGCCGTGAATCTGAAAGGATCTTTATGCACTGGAGGCATTCTTGCCATCGCACAGTCCTTGGCTATTCTTCTGCAGTATGCTGCCATGCAGGCAAACCTTGTCTATCCTTTCCTGATTGCTTCCGGTATTCTCAGCCTCTGCATCGCGGTGCTCCTGCACAAGCAGCAGATGATCACCTTTGGTCTTAACGCCGCAGAAGGTGCGAAGGAAAAGAAAACAGCAATCTGCGTACAGAAGTGATCACAGCGGCGGTGGTTTTGATTTGTCTGGAATTTATTTCCGGTTTTAATGATGGCTTCTATGTCCGGCTTTTTTCTGCCGGTCAGATCGATCTATACGGCAGCATGCGCCTGATCCTGATTCCAGGGTTCCTTTTGGCAGGATGGCTGGCAGATATTAGACATAGAAAATATTTTGCTGTATCTGTGATCTGTGTCTATATAATCTCAGTTTTTGCTCCGATCCTGCTGGAAGAGCAGCAGCATCAGTACTTGAATCTTGGTCTGATGTATGTGTATCTTTCCTTTCTTGTGATCTATTTCAATGTTACTTTCTTTGATATTGCAGCTGACAGCAGGAATCCTGAATTTTATGCACCTCTTGGCAGGATCATTGATATTATTGCTTCGATCCTTTTCTCATTGATTGCAGTGACTGTAAATACATATCTCGTACTGGCCATTCATCTTGTGCTGCTGGTCATTGCCTGGTCGATCCAGATCTGGAAAGCCCAGCATGCAGATCAAAAAGAAACCGTCAATGAAAGCCGATCCATTGACGATTTCATTCAGTTATATGCTCTGACAGAACGTGAATCCGAAATTGCCAGACAGGTGCTGCTGAAAGGGGAAAGCATCAAGCAGCTTTCGCAGGAACTGTTCATATCAGAACGTGTCCTCTATCGCCATCTCAGTCATATCTATGAAAAGACAGGAACGGATTCCCGTATGTCGCTGATGATCAAATACCGCACTTATCTTTCACAGCATCAGAATTAAGACTGCGGGGCAATGCCATTGGTGGCATGATCTGTATCACCGAAATACAGAAGCACCTGATTCTGCTGATAGATGCATTCAAAGACAATGTTCTTATTATTAGCAGACATGAAGCCATAGCCTGCATTTTCACTGCCAGTTTCCTGCACTGACTGATTGAAGCCGGCATTTTTTACGGTCTCAATATATGTCTTTGCCTGGGCAAATGTCATATTGCCAAGCAGGATCTCACGATTGCCAAGTCCGTCGACATAGCCTTCCGCAAATGTACCGGCCTGCGGGGCAGGAATACCTGTGCAATAGCCATCCGTAGGCCATGCAGTGATCTTTACAACGGTATCGCTTGCAGCAGTTGCGGTCGCCTTTGATGTTGGAACAGCTGTAGCAGTTGCTGCTGCAGAAGCCTGAGAAGCTGAGGATGCAGTGGCTTCCTCATCGGCCCAATTTGGAAATTTATCGTCATCAGTCAGCTCGGCAATAGTATCTGATGAAGCAGCAGTGGATGACGCAGAGCTGCGGCTCATGCGGATTCCCATGACGATCAAAGCAATAATCAGAATAATGATAATGATCTGCAGCACACGATATGGTACAGAATCGATTGCTTTCATGATCTTATGAAGATCAAACGAAGCTTTCTTTTTCTGCGGTGCAGTGCCCATTGGATGGCCGCACTTTGGACAGAACTGTGTACCTTCCGGCACTGCGGAACCGCACTTCATGCAATAAACAGTTTTCGCTGTTCCTTTCGGTCCTTCATCAGGTGCTTCTGCTGGCTCTTTGTTCTCTGCTGGTTC
>JAAYWN010000018.1 GCA_012516665.1 Erysipelotrichaceae bacterium | reverse complement strand
CAGTCTATGGAGATTCTAATGCTGGTGGCTCTGGGCTCTGTATCAAGTATTGTCCGGATCTATGCGGCCATCTCGATCGGCCATTTCTGGGCAGATCATAAAGTCCTAGGAGCTGTGCTGTCCTTCATTGGCTTCACTATATTGGAGGTATTTGTGATGATCAGCTTTGCAATGACAGATATATCGATGGATATTTGGCTGGTATATCTTTATGATCTGCTGTGGATCGCTGTATATGGTCTGATCACCTGGTATATTCTTGATCGCCATCTGAATCTGGAATAAGGACAGAGCGGCGAGAGTGTCAAGACTGTTCTTTCGGAAAAGCTATGGTATACTAAAGGTGCCGAAGGAACAAATATTTTTCCAACATCTTGATATAAGGGAATCCTGACTGGCGGCTTCTGTGTGAACGCTCAGTACGGCTGAGAATCCTTTGAAGAGCTAAGGATGCCCACCTCTAACGTAAGAGGGAACATATCATCCTTCGGTAATATTTGCTGATAAGACTGTCTGCGGACGGTCTTTTTGTATGCTTAAAAAAAGAAGGACATTTGTCCTTCTCAGAAGTCACAGGTATCTGGATCGATGTTCTCTGGACCGTAATTCTTCATACTGTCAAGAAACAGCATATCTTCTTTGACCAGTGAGAAATCGAAGACATGATCAATATGCTTCAGCTCTTCTGGATCATTGCATTGGCACAGCGCAGCGCATCCTTTCTCCAGCTGATAGCGAATGACAATCTGCCATGCCGTTGCCTGATACTTTTCAGCAAAGATCTTTAGTTCCTTCGACTGAATGATCGATGTAAAGTCAGGCGGCAGGAATGCTTCCGTCAGTATTTTGTGCTCATTGGCACAGTTCAGATTATTCTCAAAGGGGAAACCAGGATAGATCCTTGCCTGATTGACCATCGGTGAGATCTCAGAGTGCTCCAGATTGAATTCAATGTGCCTTGCTTCATAATTGGCCAGGCCAATAGAATGTGCAGTGCCATTCTTATACATTGTTTCCAATGCACGCCATGTATCAGGCTCTATTGTTTCATACTGATCCCTGAATTTCTTTGGGTTCGGCCAATCGATCAGATACAGATCGGCAAAATCCGTGCCGACTCTTTTCAGCGAATGATCCATGGCCCGCAGAGCAGCATCAAAGCCATGATCTTCATTTGCCAGTTTCAAGGATAGAAATAGTTCATATCTTTCAATGCCGGAATCTTTAAAAGCTTTCCCTGCCTGTTTTTCGGATTCGCCATCTACCGGCAGGTCAAAACTGCGAAAACCAGCATCCAATGCAGTGCGGACACATTTGTATACATCTTCCGGATGGTCTTTATCGATCCGATAGCCAATGGTCGGGATAGTGATACCGTTATGAAGTTCAGCTGTTTTTTTGGTAAAAGATGACATTGGAAAACCTCCGTTCTTATTATAGCCCAAACTGGTTCCCGCTTAATGAACAATGAATGAATATTGTATGGCACAGAATAATATTTCTTCGGAGTACATATATGTGTACAGCACTATGATTTATTTTTACTATAGTTTCTTTGCGGTCAGATAAGACCGGAAGGAGGGTGTATGAAAAATCCATTTAAGTTCAAGCCAGCAAAGTCAATTGAGGTAAGGACAGTTGATGCGGATGCACTTACACCGGAAGAACTGCTCCGGGTACTGTCAAAAAGCTTTGTCTTTCTTCGACCAAGACAATAAATCCGCGTGTACTGTCTTCTGATCCATGGTGAATGAACTTCTTTGCGGCGGAATATCATCCCTCTTAATGATGTTCCGCTGTATCATTCATCAAATATACTTGTTTTCTTTTATTTCTTCATCGCAGAAGATGAGAAAAGAAAATTCTGCAAATAGCCTGCGCCTCTATGCTTATAGCAATACTTGATCAGATGCGTTCGCTTCTGCCCAGCGCAGACGATAAATATATTTTCACTTTTTATGACAATATCGCTTGATAACGACAGACGGTAAATATTTTTTCACTTT
>JAAYWN010000158.1 GCA_012516665.1 Erysipelotrichaceae bacterium | reverse complement strand
TGCTCAAGTCATTATGAATGCTCTCCCGCCGGCCTCCAACGCTTCCTATGCGATCCGTTTTGCGGCTTCCTTTCCAAATGTCAGAGTGGTACTGTCCGGCATGAGCGACCTTGCTCAGATGAAGGATAATGTTTCATTCATGAAAGACTGCATACCGTTATCTGAAGCGGAAAAGGATGCTCTGCAGAAAGTGACGGCAGTATTTCACAGCCATGGTTTGATCCCCTGTACAGCCTGCCATTACTGTGTTGAAGAAAATCATTGCCCCATGAAGATCCGTATCCCGGATCTGTTTGCGGCAAACAATGCTAAGCAGGCTTTCCATGATTGGAACGCCGATTATTATTATCATGAAGTGCTGACCAGAGATCATGGCTTGGCATCGGAATGCATTCGCTGCGGCGGCTGTGAAAAGGTATGTCCGCAGCATCTGCCGATCCGTGAGCTGCTGAAGGAAACAGCAGAACTGTTTGAGAAGAATTGATGGAGCAGAAAATGCCGGAAAAAGAAAATGTAATAGAAAAAAGAATTGCGGAGACTTTTCTGCAGATGGCTGCTGCGATGCCGATAGAAAAGATCTCGGTCAGTGAACTGTGCCGCAGCTGCAGTATACAGAGACAGACATTCTACAATCATTATGATGATATGGATGCTCTCATCGAAGCCATCTTTGATCGCGAAGGTCATCGTATCCTGGAAATGTCCCATCCTGAACAGAATTGGCAGGAGAGCCTCTGCGATGTTCTGAGCGTTCTTAAAAAGAATCGGGATTTTGTCAATGCAGTCTATCAGGGCGTTTCCCGCGAACAGCTGGAATCACGCCTGCATACAAGGATCTTTGAACTGCTGAATGATTTTATTCTGCAGATGGATGGAAGTGAAGCCATCAAAGAAGAAGATCGAAATTGGATCATTGAATATCATACTTTTGCTTTCTCCGGCTATATCCTGGATTGGATCCGCTTTGGGATGAAAATGGATCCGCAGCAGATGACGGAGAACATTGATATGGTCATTCATGGAAGCTTTCATGAAGCAGTGGAACGTTATGCGATGAAAGATAGAAAAGATCATTGACACAAAGGATGAAATGTCAATTATATTGACATTTTTTTCTTTCTGTAAGTTCTTTGTCTTTCATGAAGAGACAATAATGAAAGCTAGAAAAGGGGACTTGAATAATGGAATACAGTATTGCTCATGCAGCGGAGAGAAAAGCTTTTGAAACAGTCTTGAGTGCTGCGCTGAAAAAAGCACAGAAAAATGATGACAATGGCTATGTAGACCTAGTAAACCTAGCCGAAAAAACGATTGGAAATGCATGGCCGAAAGAAGCATATGAACACATGCGCACAGCTTTTGGCAAAGATGGCAAGTATACACAGTATTTTGACCGCATTGCGGCGACCGTTGATCAGAAGTATATCAAGGATCTTTTCATGTCAATGGTGTATGAAGGTGCTATGTGCGGTTATCGCAATACACAGAAGATGGGAAAGAAACTGGGCGTCAAGATCCCATGGACGATCCTGTTTGATCCAACGAGCGCATGCAATCTGCATTGCACAGGCTGCTGGGCATCAGAATACAGCAGACAGCTGAACTTATCCAATGATGATATGGAAAAATTGGTCACGGAGGCAAATGAGCTCGGCATTCACTTCTTTGTGATGACCGGCGGTGAACCAATGACCAGAAAGAATGATATCCTGAAGCTTGCTAAGAACCATAAGGACTGCGGGTTCATGCTGTTTACAAACGGGACCTTGGTCGATCAGGCCTTCTGCGATGGCATGAAAGAATGCGGCAACATCATTTTCTCCATCAGTATTGAAGGAAATGAAGAAGCAACTGATGCTAGAAGAGGCAAGGGGACCTTTGCCAAAGTCATGGCAGCGATGGATCTGCTGCGGAAGAATAAGCTTCCTTATGGAACGTCCATCTGCTATACAAAAGCAAACTGCGAAGCCGTTACTTCGGATGAGTTCTATGATTTCCTGATCAGCAAGGGCGTATTGTTCTCATGGTATTTCCACTTTATGCCAGTCGGCAAAGATACTGATCTGACCTTGGTGCCTACGGTTGAACAGAGAAAGTATATGTATAAGCGGATCCGTGAGGTCCGCGGATATACGGGCGGCAAGCAGATCTTCTGTATGGACTTCCAGAATGATGGACAGTTTGTCGGCGGATGCATTGCCGGCGGCAAATATTATTGCCATATCAATCCGGCAGGCGATATGGAGCCATGTGTCTTTATCCACTACTCCAATGCCAATATCCATGATAAATCACTGCTGGAATGTCTAAAACAGCCGATCTTCAGAGAGTATCAGGCGAATCAGCCATTCAATGAGAATCATCTCAGACCATGCCCGATGCTGGAAAACCCAGAGAAGATCGCGGCCATCGTGCACGCATCCGGTGCCCACAGCACAGATATGACGGATCCTGAAGACGTTGATGGTCTCAGTGCAAAAGTAAAACCATATGCAGATGCTTGGAAACCAGCAGCCGATGAGCTATGGGCAGCTGACCAGAAACAGAAGTAAAAAAGAATGACCAAGAAGATCCAGCGGTACGCACACTGGACCTTTTTCTTTTTGCATATTAAAGATATATCGCCGTGATATAATTGTGAAGAGAACAAAAGGGGACGCATATGACAGAAGAATTGATCAGTTTAAAAAACGTTCATAAAAGCTATGAGAGCCATCAGGTCCTGAAGGGAATCAACCTGGAGATCGCTAAAGGAGAGATCTTTGGACTCGTCGGCCGCAATGGTGCGGGCAAGACGACCATTTTCAAGACGATCCTTGGACTTTCTGATTATGAGAGCGGAACGATCACGATCGATGGCAAAACAGGCCCGGAAGGCAGAAAGAAGATCGGCTTTTTCATTGGCAAGAACTTTTTTGATTATATGAATGCGGAACAGAATCTGATGTATTACTGCAATCTGAAAAATATCAAGCAGCCAAAAAAAGAGATCTAGCGTGTTCTGGATCTGGTTGGCTTGGGAAAGGCAAAACAGAAATATAAGAACTATTCACTAGGCATGACACAGCGGCTGGGCATTGCCAATGCACTGCTTGGTCATCCGGAGATCCTGATCCTCGATGAACCGGTCAATGGCCTAGACCCGCAAGGCATCGCAGATGTGCGGAATCTGCTGAAAAAGATGAATCAGGAAGAAGGCATGACGATCATTATCTCTTCGCATATTCTTTCGGAATTGGAACATACTGCCAACCGTTTTGGCATTGTCAATGAAGGAATCATAGCGTCTGTGATCACGGAGACTGATCTGCAGAAGCAGAAACAGAATGTCAACCTGACAGTCAGCTCAGCGGATGCCGATAGAGCCCAGAAGCTCTTGCAGGAAAATGGCATTGCTGTTGCAAACGTCAGCGATCAGGCAACTTCATTGGAAGACTATTATTTCAATCTTGTAGGAGGAACGAAAGAATGAATCAGTATATTCATGCAGATATGAAACGGATCCACAGCTATCCGCTCCATTGGTTCTGGCTCATTGCTGTCTATGCGATCATCGGCGGCATTGCTTTCTATCAAGGCAGTCATGGTACGGCTGAAAGCTATCTTGAAACGGCAAATATGGTGGCTGGTTCTCTCTGTATCTTACTTGGTATTATTATCTTCATCTCTGTTTTCGCGGCAGATATGCGCACCAGAACAATGCAGGCAGCGATCGGCAGCGGTGTATCGCGGCGTGAAGTCATCTATGCCAAAGATACCGAAGGTATGATCCTGATCCTTGTTTACTATGGCATTGCCGGATTGATCCTGACTTTGGCACCGATGCTGTTCCATCTGCAGATCGCTATTGATGCCATCTGGATGACCACGCTGAAATCAATGCTTGAGACAATGGTCTATTTTGACATCTCAATGATCCTGATCTGTGCAACGCTGCGCACCAACTATGCGGAGATCCTGTATATCCTTTTTGCTTTTCAGATCGTGGATGGTCTGCTTTCACTTGGCTTAGGCTATCTGACTTCGAATTTTTCGTTCCCAGATCTAACGGGATTCCTATTTTCAAGCCTCGCGGCAAGTTTCTTTAAAGACCCTGCGTTAAATATTCTCAGCTTGGCCGGAATCGTTCTCTATCTGATCATACCGGTAGAGATCGCACAGAGCGTATTTAAGAAAAAAGAACTGGAGTTTTAAGAGAACAGAGCAGTATGTTAGAATAACGCTGGAAAGAAGGACTTTATTGATGGCAAATGGCAAGATCACAAATGATATGGAATTCTGGCAGCTCAAAGAAGACTATGCAAGAAGTCTTTTGGCTGTGCGGACAGAAACAGATAAAAAGAGAAAAAAAGAACTGGAAAAAGAAATGTCATTGGAGAAGAAGCTCTTAGATGAATATGAGAAGCGGAAGATCAAGCACGCTAAGGAGCAGGAAAAAGCAGAAGAAAAGCTTTCGAAGATGAGAGAAAAAACAACTGCTGATCCAAAGACGTTCTTTGAAGTGTCTCCGGTGGAACTGAAATATGTTGATTATGTATCTTTGAATAAGTCTCAGCGTGAAAAACTGGCAGTCAAGAAAGAATCTCTGCTGGCATCCATGCATAAGGGCATGTATCTGAAAGTCAAAGGCGATCCGAATATTTATCAGATCAAGCAGTCAGAGAAGAGAATGAATGGCATGACATATGTTTCGACAGTCGTCTATGGTGATGTGACGATTCAGGATATTGCCTTGATGATCACTGGCTATTACTATGAAAATGAGATCGGCGATACCGGTCACACGATCATTGACTGACCCACAGATACTGTGGGCTTTTTATTGGAGGATAAGCCATGCGTGAACTGAACAGAGGACAGAAGATCGAACAGTCGATCACATATAAATACAGAAAGCAGCTATGGGCTCCTTTTCTGACGGCAGTGAATCAGTATGATCTGATCGCACCTGGCGATCATATAGCGGTATGCATCTCCGGCGGCAAGGACAGCATGCTGATGGCAAAGCTGATGCAGATGCTGCAGAAGTATTCCAAGATCCCATTTTCACTGACCTACTTAGTCATGGATCCTGGCTACAGTCCCGTCAATCGTCAGAAGATCATTGCCAATGCAGAAACACTGGATCTTCCTATTCAGATCTTTGATACCCAGATCTTTGCGGCTGCCGAACATGAAATGAAAAAGCCCTGTTATTTATGCGCAAGAATGAGAAGAGGACATCTTTATCACGAAGCACAGGTCCTTGGCTGCAATAAGATCGCTCTGGGACATCATCTTAATGATGCGATCGAAACCGTCCTTATGTCGATGTTCTGGTCATCGAAGCTGGAGACAATTGTACCGAAATGCCACAGTGAGAACTTTGCCGGTATGGAATTGATCCGCCCGATGTACGGGATCAAGGAAGATGATATCAAAGCATGGTGCCAATCCAATGACCTTTCTTTCATTCAGTGTGCCTGCCATTTTACGGAGAATGCGGCCAAAGAGGATGAACATCTTTCCAAACGCCTGGAAGCCAAGCTGCTGATCAGAGAACTGAAGAAAGACAATCCGGAGATCGAAGACAATATGTTCCGAGCTCTGCACCGCGTACAGCTGAATACATTTCCTGGCTATCAGAATGGCAGAGAGATGCACAGCATTCTGGATGATTATGATAAAAAGACGGAAAAGCATTAGCCGCAATCTGTAAATGATTTATTGAAATGAGACTGATATCTCATTTTTTTATTTGTTCAAAATAGAACTGAAAGATGTTGCACTGCAGAAAGAATGTTTTATAATAACAATGTTCAAAAACGAACTATAGGAGAAAAAATGGAAAATAAAATATGGAATGCGATGCAGGTCATCGGCAGGCTGTATGAAGAATACTTGGAACCTGTATGCACGCAGTATGCATTGACGCGCTCAGAGCTGGATGTTCTGCTGTTCCTGTCCAATTACCCGCAGTATGACCGGGCGGCGGATATTATCGAGATACGCCATGTTGCAAAATCGCATGTGTCTCTTTCCGTAAAGAGCCTGATGTCAAAAGGATACCTGAAAGGGTCCTACAGCCCGGAAAATCAGCGGGATGTTCATCTGAAGGTAACAGCCAAGGCAGATAAGATGATCGTATCCGGCAGAAAAGCACAGAAAGAATTTGAGAAGATCCTGCTGAAGGGCTTATCCAAGGATGCCATCAGGCATCTGCAGGAAAGCACGCAGAAGATCATAGAAAATGCAGAAGGAGAAATCAAATGAATCGTACCGATGAATTAGGCACTGGAAACATGAAATCACTGTTCATTAAACTGGCGGTGCCGGCTGTGGTGGCACAGGTCGTCAGTCTGCTCTATAACATTGTTGATCGTATTTATATCGGCCATATGGCCGATGTCGGACAGTCTGCTCTGACGGGCGCAGGACTGTTCGTGCCGATCTTATTGCTGATCAATGCTTTTGCGATGCTGATCTGCAGCGGCGGTGCACCGATGATGTCGATCCGCTTAGGAGAAGGACAGAAAGAAAAAGCTGAAAAGATCTTAGGAAACAGTTTCTCGGCGCTGCTCATAATTTCCGTTATCATGACCGTCGTGATGTATGCATCTGCCCCGCAGCTTCTCAGTTTCTTCGGAGCTTCCAGCAATACGATGCCATATGCACTGCCATATGCCCGTATCTATATCCTTGGCACGGTCTTTGTGACCATTGCCTTGGGCATGAACCTGTACATTTCAATGCAGGGCTTTGCCAAAGAAAGCATGATGACAAATATCATCGGTGCCGGCATCAATATCATTCTGGATCCAATACTGATCTTCGGTCTCAATATGGGCGTTGTCGGTGCAGCTGTCGCAACGGTCCTTTCACAGGCAGTCAGTGCTGTATGGGTCCTGCTGTTCCTGCTTTCAAAAAGACCGAGCATCCATATTAAAAAAGAAGCTCTGCGCATTGCCCCGAAGATCATATTCCCATGCATCGGCTTAGGTGTATCCTCCTTTATCATGCTTTCTACTGAGAGCCTTCTATCCATTACTTTCAATCACAGTTTAGTGATGTATGGCGGCGATATTGCGGTCGGTGCGATGACGATCATCACCAGTGTCTCTTCCTTGATCACGATGCCGCTCAACGGCATCACCCAAGGAGCTGCTCCTTTATTGAGCTACAACTTCGGGGCCGGCAGTCAGGATCGTGTCCGGAAAGCATTCCGCATGATCTTCAGTACATGCGTTGTGTATGCGGCCGTCGGCTGGGTCATTATTATGCTTATGCCAAGAACGATTGCCAGTGCATTTACCGCCAATGCAGAGCTTTTAGACTACTGTGTATGGGCAATGCGCATCTATTTTGCCTGCTCTTTCTCGATCGGCTTTCAGATCTCCTGCCAGCAGTCCTTTGTGGCCCTGGGCCAAGCCAAGATCAGTCTGTTCATGGCATTGCTTAGAAAGATCGTTCTGCTGATTCCTCTGATCCTGATCCTGCCGATGTTCATGAAAGATCAGGTATTCGCTGTCTTCTTAGCAGAACCGCTGAGCGATCTGATCGCTGCTTCCGTAACGACCGGTTATTTTCTGACGCATTTCAGTCGGATCTTGGCCAAGGGACCGAAGCCCCGCAAGGCATAAAAAAACCTCCGCAGAGGTTTAGAAATGTTCATAGAAAGGCATTTTGTTATAGGCATAGAGCCTGGCAACAAGTTCACCGTCCGGCATATCCTTCAATGGACCGACCAAGGCGTCCATATGCTTCAGATATTCCCCGACGGGGCAGTCTGGAAATGCTTTCTGATGAATCTCTTCTAACAGTTCGTAAATATTCTGACGATCGCTCATATGATTTCCTCCTTATATGATGGCATGATCAAACAGATAGTGTCCGACCCCATCTTCTTCACATGGATATTTTGTAATATCATCTGCACTTGCTTTGGCATCCTCCATCCCATCCCTGAGACAGACAGAATGTCCGGCTGCTTTGAGCATCTGGATATCATTCTCGGCATCACCAAAGGCGATCGTATCTGACAGATCAATGCCATTTTCACGGCAGTAGATCTTCAGACCTTCGCCTTTATTAACGAGCGGATCCTGCAGCTCTACCAGATCCGGTCCGGTCCGGAAGCAGGCAATTCTTTCGCCGAAGGTCTTTCTGGCAAAGTCTTCAACCTTTTCAGCTGTTTCGGCGCTGTCGCAGCGATACAGGATCTTTGCCGTAGGCATGGCATAGAGATCTGCTTCATCTTTGCATTGATATACCGGACAGCCATGGCGTATGCCGGAAGCTTTCATTTCTTCATTAAAATACAGAGACAGTTCGCTGCCTTCACGATAGACGAAGGGATTGGTGCCGGTAAAAGGATGCAGGACGGTGACGATCTCTTTCAGCGTTTCTTCGGAAAGAAGGTGGAATTCCCTCTTCTTTGCATCTTCGGCCGTCCAGATCTCCCCGCCATTCATGCCCAGCAGGAAATCGAATTGAAAGCTGAGATGCCATTCTGCATGATGATCCTGCACGCCTTGCCAAAGCGGGCGGCCGGAAGCGATGCCGACGGTCATGCCTATCCGGTGCATTTCTTCAAAAGCCTGCAGTGTTAAAGGACCCGGGATCCGGCGATTCCTTCCGCGCAGTGTTCCATCTACATCAGCGATAAACAGTCTGGTCATGGCATTTCCTCACAAGAAGTATTGTACCACGAGTGAAATAGGAAAGTGCAGATGGAATTTAGTAAACCATTTTACCTATTGAAAAGTATGAATAAGTGCTTAAAAATTACCGTTATTAGAAAAATTAATAAAAATAATGAACCGGTTTACCTTGAATATAGGAAAAGAATCATTTATAGTAGAAATGATAAATAGAGGAGGATTCTATGGAAACAATTCTTGATAAATTTAAGCTTGATGGCAAAGTTGCCTGGATCACCGGTGCATCCTATGGCTTAGGCCTTGCCTATGCGACAGCATTTGCCCAGGCAGGTGCGAAGATCGCTTTCAATGATATCAACCAGGAACTGGTCGATAAGGGCATGGCTGCTTACAAAGAGAGAGGCATTGAAGCATATGGTGCAGTCTGCGATGTTACGGATGAAGCAGCTGTTGCTAAGTTTGTTGCGGATGTCAAAGCAAAGTTTGGACCGATCGATATTTTGGTCAATAATGCGGGCATCATTAAGAGAATTCCAATGGTCGAAATGAGCAAGAAACAGTGGGATCAGGTCATCAATGTTGATCTGTGCGGCCCATTTGTATGCTCGAAGGCTGTTCTTCCTGATATGATCAAGAGACAGTCCGGCAAGATCATCAATGCATGTTCGATGATGTCTGAGCTCGGCCGTGAAACAGTATCTGCTTATGCAGCTGCCAAGGGCGGACTGAAGATGCTGACAAGAAACATCTGCTCTGAATATGGTCAGTACAATATCCAGTGCAATGCAATTGGACCTGGCTACATTGCAACCCCGCAGACGGCTGCTCTCAGAGAGAAGCAGGCTGATGGTTCGATGGCACCATTTGATCGCTTTATCCGTTCTAAGACACCGGCACAGCGCTGGGGCCAGACAGAAGATCTGATGGGCTTAGCCGTATTCCTTGCTTCCCCAGCTTCTGACTTCATCAATGGACAGGTCGTCTATATTGACGGCGGCATCACTGCCTATATCGGACAGGATCCAAGCCAGCTGGATGAATCCAAGTTCACGGAGATCAAGGAAGATACTTCCGTTAAAGTAAAGGCTGAATAATAGAGCGAGCAGTTCCTTGCGTAAAGGAACTGCTTTGACGTAAAGGAGACGAATATGAAAATCGCATTAATCAATGAAAATTCACAGGCATCAAAAAATGCTGTTATCTTCAATGCATTGAAGACCGCTGCTGAACCGATGGGCCATGAAGTGATCAACTACGGCATGTACAGTGCTGATGATGAGGCACAGCTGACCTATGTACAGAACGGCATTCTGGCGGCAGTACTTCTGAACAGCGGCGCAGCCGACTTCGTCGTTACCGGATGCGGAACGGGCGAAGGAGCAATGCTTGCACTGAACAGTTTTCCAGGCGTGATCTGCGGCCATATTGAACATCCTCTGGATGCGTATACCTTCTCACAGATCAATGCCGGCAATGCCGTTGCTCTGCCATATGCTTTAGGCTTCGGCTGGGGCGGCGATCTGAATCTGCAGTATATCTTCGAAAAGCTGTTTGCGGAAGAACCGGGCGGCGGCTATCCGAAGGAAAGAGCTGTTCCGGAACAGCGGAATAAGAAGATCCTGGATGACGTCAGAAGCAAGGCTTTCCGTCCTCTGCCTGAGATCCTGAAAGAATTGGACCCTGAACTTGTACGCGGTGCCTTAGCTGGAAAGCACTTCCAGGAATACTTCAAGCGGGACTGCAAAGACCCTTCTTATTTGGAGATTATCAGCAAATATACGAAGTAAAGAGCGGGCAATCCGCTTTTTCTTTTGTAGTTTGCGCACATTTGTGAGAAAATAACCTACGTATCAGTAAGGAGAATGAAATATGAATAAGCCTGAATTGAATGATGAATTTGCAAAGACCAAGATCAGAAAGTACAAGACTTTCGGCGGCAATACCGTAGAGATCATGTACGGTGCTCAGGATGAAAATGGAAAAGCAGTTTCTCCAAAGGAAGGCGTTGAGGATGGCCATGGCACATGGTCAGGCATTGAGGTCAAAGGGGACTACCGGATGTTTGTGTGGACGCATTCAAAAGCCGAAGGCGGTGCAACAGAATACGGTACAGAATACAAAGAGAATGCTTTGGATATCATGAAGCAGCAGCTGGAACAGAAGATTGAATTGGCCAGAAAACTGGAAGCGATGATCCAAGAAGGCAGCAGCGATGAAACAGCTCTCAATGAGATCAAGGAAGCTTGGAATGCCCTCACGGTGTGGGATGTTCCGGCTGAAAAGGATACGATCAAGCGCTATGAAAAGGCACTTGCTTCCTATGAGCCAAAGCTCCAGGAAATACAGCAGAATATCACCGCAAAAAGTGAGATCGCTGCGCAGGCAGATCAGCTGCTGGATGCACAGAACTTCCGCAATGCCAGAAATGAATTGGATAAACTGAAGGACAGCATGCTTGAGCTTGGTACTGCCGGCCGTGAAAAGGATGATGAATTCTTTGATCATCTGCGCAGCATTGATCATACGCTGCGCGAGAAGCAGAAAGAATACAATGAACATGCCAATGAAATCCGCGGCGAAGCAGAGACCAAGAAAAAAGAGATCATTGCCAAGACCAAGGATCTGGTCGAACATGCAACAAATTTCAAAGAGACCAACGAGAAGATCAATGCACTATTTGATGAATGGAAAGTGTCCGGCAATGCTGGAAAAGATACAGATGATGCTTTGTGGGAAGAATTCAGCGGCCTGCGCAGACAGTTCTTTGATGCCCGGGCCAAGTACTTTGATGAAAGGAACCAGCAGTTCAAGAAGTCTGCTGAAACAAAGCAGAAGCTGATCGAAGAAGTAAAAGAAATTGCGTCCAAAAAGGATTATGGCAGAAATGCGACCCAGAGAATGAAGCAGTGCGATATTGAATGGCGCAAGGCGGGATTCTCGGGACAGGATCAGAATGATGCTCTGTGGGATACCTTTACGAAAGCAAAAGAAGAATTCTGGAGCGCCAAGAAAGAGATATTCACCAATGCCGTAGAAGCGGATCTTGCTAAGGCACAGACAGAATTGGAAAAGATCAGCAAAGAGATTGAAGATCTTGAATACCGGCTGACGGTCGTGCCGAATCCGGCAATGCAAAAAGATGTTGAAGATATGCTCTATGTCAAAAAAGATGAAAAGACAGACAAAGAGAATGAGATTGCTGATCTGAAGAAGAAAGCAAGCGAATAAGATGACAGAAGCCCGCAGCGATGTGGGCTT
>JAAYWN010000157.1 GCA_012516665.1 Erysipelotrichaceae bacterium | reverse complement strand
ATGTAATGGGCAATAAAGTCGTTAAATAAGCGTAATGTCACCACCGCTGTGCAAATCTGGACTTTTATTTTTCTATGATAAAAACGCCGGCACAGTATGAAATCCGTGTGAATGAAAGATCACTGAATGAATTTCTCAGTTCATCCGCCACAAAATAAATCTCATCAGCATCCCAGCTGTCTCCTGCTTCCTGACGGCATTGTTCCAGTTCTTCACGATTTTCAAAAGCTACATCGCCAATCAGGATCATCCCGTTCTCATTCAGACAATCACGCAGGGTATGGAGAAATACGATCTTCTGTTCATCTGTCAAATGATGAAGCGAATAGGTAGCCACAATAAAATCATAGCGATGCCTGCGCAAAGGCTCTGCTAACCCTTTTGAAAAATCACCCTGATACAGATTGGCATCCGGCATTTTGGCAGAGGCCAGTTCAACCATTCTTGACGAGAAATCCTGTCCATAGATACTGCAGCCATGCTCATACAGCTTGGCCGTCAGCGTACCGGTTCCAAAGCCCACATCTAGAACAACAGCGTGTTTCTTCTTCATAACTTCCTGAAAAATCGTTCCAAGCACCTCTTTATATCCGGCGAAAGGATATGTCTTTTCTTCATCAGATATACCTACTGCTTTGTCATATCCATCCGCCCAGAGATCAAATCCTTTTTTATCCAGCATATTCATTCCTCCTGATCTCAGCCTTTCTCTGTCCACAGCGATTGCCGGCTGCGCAGCATATAAATCCCCAGCCAGCTATCACTGTCAATAGATATACAAATTGCAGCTGTCAGATCAATTCACACAAAATCATTATCTGCCCGACAAGTTCAAGATATCAAGATGGCAATTCAAAACTCCATCTGATCCAAAAAACAATCCATGCAATTCGGCCGATCAAATCACCGCCGGGTATATAAAGGCAGTGCATCACGTAGGCAAAACAAGATCGCATCTCTTTTATCTGAACAGTCCGGAATATCCGTAAGCACCGTATAAAAATGAGCAAGCCCTCATCGCGACAGCCTGCTCATTTCAACTATCCAAATATTTATCAAAGCGAACGCACTGCCCTCAATTCAATGTATCCTCTCTCCCCGCGCGGTTCAAGCTGAATACGCGGGCTTGTTTCATCCCATTGATAACCAATTACAGACGGGTCATAGCGATCCATCGCGGTCTCAAGCGCCTGGATTGCCGTGCAGTAATCCTCTTCCCTGAAGGGCTCTGACTGGAACATCAGATACTTTGATGCGGGCAGTTCAATGACATCGAATCCATCCGGAATAACGCCGGTATAGTCCATTGCCGTCTCAACTCCCTGCACGTATTTCGAGGTGCCTTCTTTTCTGTACTTTTCCGGCAGCCACAGGCATACGGGTTCTCCGCACAGGGACTTCATGCTCGTGAGGATGCCCCAGACATCGCAGCCCACCTCCTCACAATAGCTCCAATACTCCTCTGCTTTCCTGCCGCGCTTGATGATTGCCTTCCGTTCCGGTTTGTCCACTGTCTGGATGAAAACGCTGGAAACATCTGTCATATTCACATTCTCCTTCCACATTGTTCTGAATTTGACGCCGAAAGGAATGAAAAGCGACAGCGGCACAGGCGATCTGGCATATTGTTTGGGATTGCATCCGAATTCATTCCGGAATGCACGCTGGTACCCGTCCACACTGTCATAGCCGGCATCGTAAGAGACATCGATGATCCTGCATGTTTCGTCCCGCAGGCGCAGCGCAGAACGGGACAGCCTGAGCCGCCGGATATAATCTGCAGGCGCAAACCCCGTCATCTCCCTGAATATGTGCGCACAGTAGAAAGGAGAAAACAAGGCTATTTCCGAGAGATCGCATAGTGTGATCTTCTCTGACAGATGCGCTTCGATATAATCCTGCATCTTCTGCACCGCCATTCGCTTATCCATTGCCTGATCCATCGCTTCTTCACCTCCCTGCACTGACAGTATCGCAGAAGAAGAATATCAAATCTCGACCATTCTTGCTCAATGATATTTGCTCTAGCGGGAATAACTTGAAGTATCGGATACTTTGCGTATAACTGGAAGTGCAGCGTCATAGGTCCGCTGAACGGAGGTTGCCATGAGCTTGAGCGATTATATCAATGATAAGCCGATTCTTGATACCGAACATCTTCAGCTTCGAACACTTCTGCCTGAGGATGTTCCGGATCTTTGCGAATGCATGGCTGATCCTTCCATCTACCGCTACTGGGGAGCAAGCATCGGCAAGAACGACAGGAATCCTGAACTTCTGTTTGAAAAGGCATCGAAGCCTGTCAAAAGCTTTCACTGGGGCATCGTATGCCGTTCCGACAGGAAAGTCATCGGCGAATTATGGGTATATCTGATTGAGAATGACCGCATGGCAAAAGTAGCTTACCGGCTGAGCCCAAAGTATCAGGGGAAGGGCTTAGCCACGGAGGCACTTCACTGCGCCGTTGATTTCTGATTTGCCAATACGGAACTTCGAAGACTATGGACATTCGTCCATGTTCAGAACATCGCTTCCTGGCGTGTTCTCGAGAAATGCGGATTTACCCGAGAGGGACTGGTGCGGCAGGGCAAGATGGGCACAATGTGGTGTGATTATTACATGTATGGCATTCTGAAAGAGGATACTGCCAGAGAGTAGTCTTTTTGATGCATCAATCCCAGAGAATCGTATCGGTGTTTTCCAGTTTTTCCTTGCATACCGGACAGATAAGTCCTTTGTCAATCTCTTTCTTTGAAAGGATATGCATCCTGCCGCCGCACTTGTTGCATTTATGCGGGTATTTCATTTGACGTCCTCCCGCCTATTGAATAAGCGGGATTCCCCTGATACCTGATTCATGGCTCACAGTTCTAAGAATCAGAATGATATATCACATTGT
>JAAYWN010000215.1 GCA_012516665.1 Erysipelotrichaceae bacterium | reverse complement strand
TGAACACACAAAATCCAGATGTGGCCTATTGGCCGCATTTTTTATTTCAAAAAGTTGTCAAATTTTATGATTTTATATGTAGCAATGTGTCGCATTGTGTGCTATACTGTATTTAGTAATGGAGGGACTGTTATGCGCGTGATCACAGTAAAGTCCAAGAACAGTGAATCTTTCTACATCAGTTATGCCTATCGTGGTAAAAATGGGAAGAGTACTTCCAAGATCTTTCGAAAGTTAGGTACCCTTGATGAGCTTTCTGCTCAGCTCAGCACTGATTATGACGGTGTCATGGCCTGGGCAAAAGAGCAGGCCAAAGCAGAGACTGAAAAGCTGAAATCAGAAAATGAATTCGTAACACTCTCTCTTTCTCCTACACAATTGATCGAGAAGAACAAGGAGAATAGTTTCAACTGCGGCTATCTCTTTCTGCAATCCATCCTCACCAATCTCAGAACAGACAATATCTTCAGGAACATCAAAGTAAAGCACAGTTACAAGTTCAACCTGGAATCCATCTTTTCTGATCTTGTCTATGCACGCATCCTTGAGCCCTGCAGCAAGAGAGCTTCCTATGACTATTGTCAGTCACTGCTTGAATCCCCTAAGTATGAACTGCATGATGTGTACAGGGCCCTTCCAGTATTGGCAGAGAGCAGTGACTACATACAATCGGAGCTTTACCGGAACAGCAGCTTCCTGCATAAGAGGAACACGAAGGTGCTCTATTATGACTGCACGAATTATTACTTCGAGATCGAGCAGGAAGACGGAGACAGACAGTATGGCAAGTCCAAAGAGAATCGTCCGAATCCCATCATAGGAATGGGACTGTTCATGGATGGAGATGGATATCCATTGGCCTTTGACCTCCATCCTGGCCACCAGAATGAACAGCTCACCCTGCAGCCGCTCGAGAAGAAAGTGATCCGTGATTTCGACTGTGCCGATTTCATATACTGTTCTGACAGCGGTCTCTCTTCTCAGAGCAACAAAGAATTCAACAATATTGGCGGACGGTCTTATGTCATTACGCAATCGCTGAAAAAGCTGAAGAAGGATATCTGTGCAACAGCTCTGGATCCTTCGCAGTATCGCAAGGTCGGATCGAAACAGTTCATCAATCTGCTGGATCTGGATGAGACAGATCCAGCTGTCTATGAAAGCATCTACTACAAAGAAGTCCCTCTGGAAGGCAAGAAGGTATCAGAGACAATGATCGTCACCTATTCACCGAAATACAAAGCGTATCAGAAGAAGATCAGAGATGGCCAGATCGAGCGTGCAATGAAGATGATCAATGAGAATGGCAAGCCAAAGAAAAGCCGGAAAAATCCGAATGACCCTGCGAGGTTCGTCAAGACGACCGCAGTCACATCAGAGGGAGAAGCAGCTGACAAAACATTTGCCGAAATCGATCAAGCTGCCATTGAGAATGAGGCCAAGTTCGATGGATTCTATGCAGTGACGACAGATATCGAAGGAGATGTCGGAGAGATCATCGCCATCAATAAAAGAAGATGGCAGATCGAAGAATGTTTCAGGATCATGAAAACGGAGTTCAATGCACGGCCAGTCTATGTATCCCGAAATGACAGCATCAAGGCGCATTTCCTCATATGTTTCACTTCACTGCTTGTATATCGGCTGCTGGAGACAAAACTGTCCAATCAATATACTGTCAGAGAAACAAGAGAAACGCTGAAGCATATGAATGTCAGCCTAATTGAAGATGCCGGCTACATGCCTGTTTATAAGAGAACAGACCTGACCGATGTCCTGCATGATACATTTGGATTCCGCACAGATACACGAATTATTAAGAAAGCAAAGATGAGGAGCATCATCAAACAGACCAAGGAGATCAGCAGTCAAAGCGCAAAACAATAAATAT
>JAAYWN010000017.1 GCA_012516665.1 Erysipelotrichaceae bacterium | reverse complement strand
ATCTGCCTGCATTGTTCCGCAACTTTCTTCCGCAGATCCTGAGCATCATAAGTCCCGCACACTGTATAATCTTTCAGTTCATCGATGCCAAAGATAATGATCCCGCCTTCATCTTAATTAGAAAACGACGAAAGTGTATCAAACAATCTTGTCGGGCATCCCCGTTCAGCCGCTTTCAATTCAATCGTCTGGGGCTCTGCCTGCTGTGCAGTCACCTCGATGATCAGCTGTTTCAATGATTCAGCCAGCATATAAGGCACCTCCGTTCATTCATATGAGCATAATTATCATTATTTGAACTGTTATTTTGCATTTTGAACTGCACAGTATATTGTTTGAACTGTTTCATTCACACTTACTGTTCAAATAAGGTACTGCATCAATTGCCTCACAAGCATAACAGCAGTCCCATAAGTGGCTTCATTTGCTGAAATCGATCTTGATCACACCGTCTGACCATCTGCGTAATTCTGCAGCGCAGCCAATGTGCCTTTTCCGCTTTTTTCAATTTTTTCTTTCTTTCTGCTTCTACTTCTCTATACAGCAGAATCTCAGATAGAAGAAAAACAAAAAAGACCGTACCGAGGTACAGCCCTATGATCAATCATTTATCTGCTGATCCAGCCGAACTGGACACATGCATTGTACAGCCCATCATCTTCAATATTATCTGTAACATAGTCAGCAGCTTCTTTGCATGCATCGCATGCATTGCCCATGGCAACACCGATCTTAGCTGCCTTGATCATGCGTGCATCATTCGCACCGTCGCCGAAAGCAGCAGCGTTCTCTAAGGTAAGTCCATATTTTGCGCAGACCAGCTTCATCGCAGATGCTTTATCTATTCCCTGCGATGTCTGCTCATGTCCATAGCCGAAGTGCGTATGCGTTTCACTGGAAAAGGCATCATCAATTGCTTTGATCATCATCTGATCATCTGTGTAATACAGGATATGGATCAGTTTCTGCCCATTCCATTTTTTTACTTTCGGTACCATGTGGTACAGACGATAGAAACGTGCATTGATCTCTGGATCATCGCAGTTCAGACAGCATTCGTCCTGATCATCGACCCAGCGATAGACAATGCCATTCTTTTCCATCAGTTCTATGGCTTTCCGCACATGTGCCTCAGGCAGATAGTGATATTCCATTTTCCCATTTATTTCAATTTCACCGCCGGCATTGATGATCATCGCATCCATCATATCGGTATACTCTTTAGGGAGCTGGCTCATCTCTTCCCGGGCACGCGATGTATCGATAACAATACGATAGCCGTTCTTTTTCAATTGGCGCAATGCATTCCATGCGGAAGCAGGAAGATCATGTATATTATTCTGGTATGTCGTGCCGTCAATATCAAAGAACAGGATCTGAATCCCTTTGTCATTCTGGATCCATCCTTGCTTTAGACATGCATCATAGATGCCGCCTTCTTCAATTTCACCAGTGACCTTCACTGCATGTTTCTGGAGCTCTTCATTGGCACTGCCGACGGCAATGCCGATGCCGGCACAGTCGATCATCGAAATATCATTGGCACAATCGCCGAAAGCAGCGATCTCTTTGACATCAATATGGAATGCATCCGCAAACTGCTGAAGACCATATGCTTTATCAATTCCCTTGGCATTGATCTCACAGCTGTTTCCCCATTGCGATATCTTTGTGCGGTCACAGAACGTATGGATCTTCTGCATCTGCACTTCATCTGTATGATAGACACAGATATTGATCAAGGCTTCGCCGCACCATGCCTGAATGGTCGGCACACTGCCTTGCCAACGCATTGTATGATCCTTGACATGGTCACCAGGATCTTTGGCAAAATGTTCTTCTAAAGTATCCGTGATCCAAAGATAAGGGATGCCTTCTTCATTTAAGTACGCAATGATCGCGGCAGCGGTATCTTGCGCGATGGTCCTTCGATACAGATATTCACTGCCTTTTTTCAGCAGAGCGCCTGTTCCCTGGATCTCAGCATCGAAGAGTGAAAGAAATTCTTTTGAGATCAATGACATTTCGGCTGGAAAACGGCTTGTGCATAGGCCAAGGATATATCCATTTTTCTTCAATTCTTTCAAGGCCTCTAAGCTCAGCGGCGGTATCTCTTCTTTCTGATGTGAATACAGGGTATCATCATAATCAAACACCGCTGCTTTGATCTGTTCTTTTTTCATTCTCTCCTCATTTCCATTCGATCCTGGCGATCCTGACAATCAGATCTCTGCCATAGGGAAAGCCCGTTGCCTTCAGAAGAATGCGATCATCTTTCTGAAGATACTTCAGTTCTTCGCCGCTGTCCAGCCAATGAATGCATTTTACTTCTTTCTTAGCACCGGTCCATGTCATATTTGGCTGCAGACCTCCAGTTTCTTCCACAACATTCTTGACACCAAGCAGCGGAATACCTGGACAGTACAGATCCGTATAGGCATCCTGATTCAAAGCATAAGCACCATTTTCTCCTTTGAGCGGACTCAGCGTTCCGCTGTAAAAAGAAGCAGAAGCCATCTTTGTCCAGATCCCGATCTCATGGAGCAGTGCACGATTCATGATCGGTACGCTTCCATCGCCAGACAGGCCAATATTCATCAGATAATTGGCATTCTGTTTCCGGCAGGTGTTCAGCATTTCAATGAGTGTCCGCGGTGTCTTATAATCCAGATCATTTGATGCACATCCCCAATGATGATTCATTGTCTGACATGCTTCCATGGCCAAGTGCCTTCCTTGGTCGCGCACACCGGTATCATCGATCTGTCCTTGTTCAAAGGTCAGCGTATCTAAATATGGATTTCCTCTCTCTCCGCGCTTAGATAAGCCTGTGTTGTTGATCAATATGGCATTGGGCTGATATGAACGGATCATGGCATATAAAGCATCCTCTTCCCAATCAGCTTCTCGATCTGACCAATTTCCATCGAACCAGAAACCGCCGATCTCGCCATAGTTCTGACAGAGGATTTTTAAAGAATCACGCAGATATTTCTGATAGGCCGGGAAATCATTTTTAAAGCGCGGATCCTGCCAATCCAAGGTCGTATGGTATAGGAAAGGAATGATGTCCTGCCGGCGGCATTCTTCGACAAAGTCTTTAATGATATCGCGATGATATGGCGTATGCATGACATCATAGTCATTCAGTCCTCGGGTATCGTACAGAGAAAAGCCATCATGATGCCTTGACGTCAATGTGATATAGCGGCAGCCTGCATCCTTGGCCATCGATACGATATCCTTCCAATTTAAATTTACAGGATTGAAGGAAGCAAATCTCTGCGGATAATTTTCGGGTCTGTACTAATTTCTGTGTAAGATGGTGATCAGTAAATCTGCTTTCTTCTGCTGGCATCCATCAGTCTTAGGAAGAAGTATTCATCATCCGGATATCCATATCCCTTGCGACGTTCTGTCTTGATCATACAGT
>JAAYWN010000156.1 GCA_012516665.1 Erysipelotrichaceae bacterium | reverse complement strand
TGATATAGATGTGCAGCTTCCCTACAAAGCTATGAAATTAACCCATTCTTCCTGATGAAGCCTCTTTTTTTTGAATGTGGTTGCATGCATGTTGGTTTTCGGCAATCCATGCAGGACTCATCGCTTCTATCAAATGATTATTTCGGATAGAAATTTCCTGCTTTCCAATTTTGTCACAATTCAGTATGCCAAAATTGCAGAACCTTGACTTGAAACACCTCTCTTTTATTCGCTATGATGAAGCCAGAAAGAGGAATTGGCCGATTCTAAACTCTGAAAGGGAAAAGGATAGAAAATGAACAAACAAAAAATACAATCGTTTGGCAGATTCTTAAGTGGAATGGTAATGCCGAATATCGGCGCCTTCATTGCTTGGGGCTTCATTACTGCCTTATTCATTGCGACTGGTTGGTTTCCAAATGAAAAATTAGCTACCTTAGTTGGACCAATGCTGACATATTTACTGCCATTATTAATTGCTTATGAAGGCGGCAAAATGGTTGGCGGACAAAGGGGCGCGGTTATCGGTGCCATTGCCACATTAGGTGTGATTGTTGGTACAGAATACACAATGTTCATGGGCGCAATGCTCATGGGACCATTTGCCGGCTGGGTCATCAAACGGTTTGACAAAGCTGTGGATGGCAAGATCAAGCCTGGCTTTGAAATGCTGGTCAATAACTTCTCTGTTGGTATCTTAGGAATGCTTTTGGCAATCTTGGGCTACTATGTCATCGGACCATTCATGGGAGGCGTCCTAAGTGTTCTAAATGCAGGTGTTGCATTCTTAGTCAACCATTCCATTCTGCCATTAGTCTCCATCTTTGTAGAACCGGCAAAAGTTTTATTCTTGAACAACGCAATCAACCATGGTATTTTCACACCTTTGGGTGCAGAACAGGTTGCTGCTACAGGCAAGAGTATCTTCTACATGATTGAAACAAACCCAGGTCCTGGCTTAGGTGTCCTGTTAGCTTACTGGTTCTTCTCTAAGGATCAAGCTGTCAAAGACTCTGCACCAGGCGCCATCATTATTCACTTCTTCGGTGGTATTCATGAGATTTATTTCCCATATGTACTGATGCATCCGTCCTTATTGCTTGCTACGATTGGCGGCAGTATGAGCGCACTGCTGTATTATACAATCTTTGATATGGGATTGGCTGGACCTCCAAGTCCGGGTTCCATCATTGCTTATTTAGCAATGGCTCCAAAGAACAATATCTTTGGTGTAATCATCGGTGTCGCAATTGCGACTGCAGTATCTTTCGCAATTGCTATGCCAATTGTCAAACATGCTGGTACTTCTAAGATGAGCCTGGATGAAGCTAAGGCAGACGATGCCTCCCGTCATGCAGCATCCAAGAGTGCTGTTGAGGTAAAACCAATCGCATCTGCAGATGTCAGAAAGATTGACTTTGCCTGCGACGCAGGAATGGGTTCTAGTGCAATGGGTGCTTCGGTATTAAAGAATAAGTTGAAAGAAGCAGGGCGGGATGATATAAAAGTTGTTCATAGTTCCGTCAGCGAGATTCCTAATGATGTGCAGTTGATTGTCTGCCACCAGGATCTGAAAGAGCGTGCGAAAAAATCAGCACCAGGTATTCGGATTGTCACGATTAGTAATTTCATGAGTGCACCGGAATATGATGCTTTAGCAAACGAATTGAAAAAGTAATTGGTCATAAACTTGCCGGGTGCGGACGTTTCAGTGCCGTACTTGGCATTTGGCGCATTCGAAAGGAGGCCGGCAGATGGAATACAGTCCTCGCGCAAAACAGATATTAAATGTATTGATGCAGAATACGGATGGAATTACAGAACAAGAAATCGGCAATTCCCTGAACTTATCAAAACGTACCGTACAACGAGAACTGAAAGGTCTGGAAACAGATCTGCAGCAGGATGATATCAAATTAAAGCGTAACCGAGGCACCGGTCTTTCTTTAGATGGAAAAGAAGAGAACTTAAAAAAACTGGAGAATCAGGTTTCTAACGATAAAGAATTAGATGTGACCGATAAAGAAAAACGACGGAAGTATTTGTTATTTGAACTTCTAAAAGATCGGATGCCGCATAAACTTTACTATTTTGCTAGACAAACGGGAGTCAGTGAGACAACCATTACTGGGGATATGGAAAAGCTGGCGCCGTGGCTTGAAGAAAATCATTTAGTAATCATTCGTAAACCAGGATATGGTGTTGTATTGAGTGGAAGCGAGGAACATTATCGTGAGGCACTGCAGAGGTTTATCAGTGAGAGTGTGACAACCGAAAAACTGAACAGTGTTTTGTATCAGAAGAGTGATGCCATCGCTAAGGCAGTACAGGATTCTACCGATGAAGGGACAATCTATGAACTACTGAACGGGAATGTCATTCAAAGAGTATCGAATGTTTTGAATGGCTTTGATGATAAACGTCTGCGACAATTGGCAGATAATGCTTATGTTGCGTTAGTGATGCACATAACAATTGCAATCCAGCGTATTATGGAAGGAGAAGTCTTGGAAAACGATCATCGGCTGGATCTCAGTCTGCAGCAGGATGAAGACTATGGACTTGCCCAGCATATCATTCTTCAGCTGGAGAAAGAATTCAATATTATTATTCCGGCGGTAGAATAACGTAGGAGCGTAAGCTCCGAAGTTACCGG
>JAAYWN010000155.1 GCA_012516665.1 Erysipelotrichaceae bacterium | reverse complement strand
CAATCTTTATCTCAGGATTCTTAGTTACAGGATCATTCAATGCAGTTATTCTGCAGGCAGTGCAGCTCGCAATGGACATGGGAATCTATTATCCATTTATGAGAATGCAGGACATCAAGTATCTTGAAGATGAGAAGAATTCTGATAATAAGAAAGATGATCTGGACGACCTGTCCTTCGATGATCTTCAGCTGAATTGATATGAAAGTCGTGCTGATATTTGATTCCGGTCTATCCGGCGAAGGAGGAAAATCCAATCCCAACTGTCCTTTAGGAGCGGCACATGGCGGGATTGGAACGGCTCAGATCATGGAGCCGGCATTTAAAAAGATCAAAGCGGAAGTACAGGCAACTTTGTACTGCGGAGTTGGCTATTACACAGAGCATAAAGAAGAAGTTATTGCCAAAATGACGGCAATGGTCAAACGCTTGCATCCGGATTTTGTTGTGTGCGGTCCTGGTTTCAACTTTCCTGAGTATTCAGAAATGTGTGCAGCATGCTGTGCATCAATTTTGGCTGATACGGATGTACATGCATGTGCAATGATGTCAAAGGAAAATGCTGATGTGATTGATAAATATGCAAAACAGGTACCAATTCTGAAAATGCCGAAAAAAGGCGGTACAGGATTAGGAGATTCCTTTGATGCATTGGCAGAATACATGGAAGCAAGTGTTTCTCATCCAGAAAAAATTGCTGAGCTTTCGGAAAAGTACTGCTATTAACGAAACTGACCCGGGATCCTAATGCGATCTCGGGTTTTCAAAAAGGAGATTAAAATGAAAGACGCAAATTTGAAACGTGCGATGCAGCTTGCTGCAGCTATGGGTGTCAGCGGCGAAGAAAATGATGTTCGCAAAATAATGATTCATGCATTTGGAAATGATCATCTCTGCAGTGATCGTCTGGGCTCACTTTTTTGTATAAAAGAAACAAAAAGCAAGGATGCTCCGACATTGATGATTGCAACTAATTTAGATGAGCCAGGCTTAATGATTGATGAGATCCTGTCTGACGGCAGACTTTCTTTTGTGGCATTGGAAGATCTATCACCGGCCAGCCTGCTGCATCAGAGAGTGCAGATTTGGACCCGGAGTCATAAATGTCGCTATGGCATTATTTCATGCAGTCATACAAAATTTATGGAAGAAGCTAAATCATCTGTTTCACTTTCTGAACTGACAATTGAAACCGGAATGAGTCAGAAAGAAGCAGAAGAAATTTTCCATATAGGTGATCTGGCATTGATTGATGGTGAACCGATGATGCTGAATGATCATATGATAACCGGAAAAGCATTATACAACCGTATTCTTCTTGAAGCGATATTGGAAATAAGAGAGACTTTGCTGAAAGACACACTGGATTATAGAATCGCGTTCGGCGGAATTGCGCAGTCGGTGATTGGATGGCGTGGGACTAAAACAGCTACATATGTGATCAGACCGGATGCAGCGCTCGTCCTTACGGGTTTCGAGATCAATGCTTCTGATCCTGAAATTCATTTTGGTGATGGAACAATCTGTGAATACTATGATAAGCAGATGCTGCCAAGCAGAATGCTGCTGAATGATTTTACAAAAAATGTAAAAACAGTTCCTTACTTTGGATATTATGGAAATGATGGTTCATTTATTCATAAAACGATCAAAGGAACGCCATCATTGGCTGTAGGGATTGGAATGAAGAATATTGGAACTAACGCAGTGATTGCGGATCTTAATGATATAGATACTTTAGTAAAGAATGTTGCTGCATACTGTCGTAAGTTAAATGCTGCTCAGATACGAAAATTTCAGTTTGAGGCTGAACATGAACACTGAAAAGTTATTGAAAGAATTGGCCGAGGCACCTGGCATCTCCAGTATTGAAGATGAGCCTAGAAAGATTATGCACCAGTATCTGCAGCATCTATCTGATCGTGTATATTTGGATGGACTTGGATCGATGATTGGTGTACAAAATGAAAACGCCGATGGTATTAAGATCCAATTTGCTGCCCATATGGATGAAGTGGGCTTTATGGTAAAGAAGGTTGATGAGCGTGGATATCTGAGATTGCAGCCTGTAGGAAGCATGTGGACGCATGTTCTGCTTGGACAGCGTATGGATGTGAAAACAGATAATGGCAGTATCTATGCTGGTGTTATAGGTTCGCCAGCCAGTCATGGTCTGCCCAAGGAAGTGAAAGAACGTACGATGGCAATGAATGATCTATATTTAGATGTTGGAGCATCTTCACAGATGCAGGTTTACAAAGCTGGCATCCGGCCTGGCTGCATGGTATTCCCTCATGGTTCATTTACGAAGATGTTGGACAATGATCGTGTCATGTGCAAAGCATTGGATGATCGAGCCGGGTGTGCAGCTGAATTGATCGCTTTCGAATATCTGTATGGCAGATATCATGCACCTTTATACTGTGCTGGAACAATTCAGGAAGAACCGGGACTGCGCGGAGCACGTACAGCGACGGACATAATTCATCCAGATCTGTCTTTGGCGGTTGATACAACCGTTGCCGGCGATACTCCGGCAGATCATAATACATGCAGACTTGGCGGAGGTGCCGTTCTATCTATGATCGATTCAAATACAATTGCTCATCGAGGACTGATACGCTATGCTGAAACAATTGCGGCCGAAAAGAAGATACCAATCCAGTATGCTGTTTTCAAAGGCGGAGGTACAGATTCAGGAAATATACATAAATCATTTGAAGGAATACTATCAATGACGATTTCAATTCCTATCCGTTATATGCATTCAATGCAGTCAATTATCAGTATGCATGATGTGGAAGCATGTGCAGAACTTATGTCTGCAATGGTGCTTGGTATGAATCAAACAAAGTATAAACAGCTGCTGAATGGCTGGGAGGATGATGATGACTAAGGAAGAAATATTTGATCAGGTGGAAAGAAGAAAACAGGATTTGATTGATGATGTATGCACAATGATCCATATTGATTCACAGCGCAAAGAATCTCAGATAGGCATGCCTTTTGGCAGCGGCGTTGATGAAGCATTGCATAAAGCTTTGGAAATATGCCAAAGAGAAGGTCTGGTAATTGGAAATGCAGACGGGTATATGGGATATGGACAATGGGGAAAAGGCGAAAATCATATTGGTATCATGGGACACTTGGATGTTGTCGATATTGGCGAAGGATGGGATGATCCAGCTTTTTCGGCAGCCATTCATGATGGCAGAATCTGGGGAAGAGGTGCTTTAGATAATAAAGGACCATTGTTTGCTGCATTCTATGGTATGCTCGCGCTTAAAGATTTAGGCATCGTGCCAAATATTCCAGTTCGTGTGATTTTTGGAACGAATGAAGAAACAGGCATGAAAGACTGTTCATATTATCTGCAGCATGAAAAAGAACCGCTGATGGGATTTACACCAGATAATAAATTCCCAGCTGTTTATGGAAAGAAAGGGCGTGCTGTCTTTGAAGTCAGCGGTGAAGTGAAAGGAGTTATTAAATTTGCAAATGATTATCTTTTAAATGCCCGCTCAAATGGAGATCGATTAGGAATTGCATATAAAGATCCGCGCTTTGGTGAAATGCAGATCCGTTCAAAAACTCTGTTTCAGACACAGGATGGTATAGGAATACGTTTTGCATTAAGTTATCCGGATTGTGATATCAATGATGTCACTGCAAAGATCTCTTCTGCAGCTGATGGATTGAAAACAGTGCTTGCTGAAGATTCTCCGATTTTAGCGCATGATCCAGATTCTTGGTTTGTGCAGACAGTAAATCATGCTTATGAAGAGGCAACAGATACAAAAGCTGAACCAACAACAACTTCTGGTGGGACATATATGAATGTCTGTCCAACGATCATCAATTACGGTCCGAGTTTCCCTGGACAGAATGGTATAGCACACCAGCCGAATGAATGGATGGATATTGAAGATCTAGTGAAATGTGCCAAGATCTATGCATGGACACTGTATAAACTCTGTATGTCTGAATCAGACATTGATCCATGGAAGAAAGCATAGAATATTTCTGCAAAAATATTCTGTTAGCAAACAGAAGGATCCTGCAGAAGCAATCCTTGTTTATTGATAAGCTTTATCCACGGAGGATTGCAAGATGGAAGTGGGAATCATACTGCTGAAACAAATTGTCATGATGTTTGCAATGCTCGGAATCGGTTTTTTCCTTTATAAGAAAAAAATGATCACAAATCAAGGAAGCAAAGATATTGGCAGGATATTGCTGTATATTGTGATCCCGATTGTGATCATTTCTAGTTTTTGGATTGAAAGGACACCAGAAAAAACGACTGTCCTGATAGAATCAGCTGTGATTTCAGCTGCGGTGATGTTTGTTGCAGTGGCATTCAGCTATTTCGTATTTGGCAGAAAAGATGGAACTGCATGTTTCAGCAGTTCCTTTTCAAATGCCGGTTTTATTGGCATTCCTTTGGTCCAGATGATATTAGGCAGTGATGCAGTATTCTATATATCTATCATGATCGTTCTTATCAATGCACTGCAGTGGACTTTCGGTGTATATATGATCTCTGGTGATAAAAATGTGATGAATTTCAAAGCAATCATCAAGAATCCAATCGTAATTTCAGTAGGAGCAGGCTTGCTTCTGTACTTTGTCAATATTCCTTGTCCTGCAATGGTCTCATCGTTTTTCACATCTATTAAAAGTTTAAATACTCCTTTAGCAATGATTGTTTCGGGAGTATTTCTCGCACAGTCTGACTTGCTCACAATGTTCGTTAACAAAAAAACTTGGATGGTATCCATGTATAGATTGCTGATCATTCCTGCAATAACATTGCTGATATGCTGGATCCTGCCCTTTGGTTCAAATGATGTAAAAATGGCAATTCTGATTGCTTCTGCATGCCCAGTAGGATCCAATGTGGCAATATTTGCCCAGCAGTATGATAAAAATTATAAAGAAGCGGTAGAACATGTATGCCTTTCAACGATTCTCTGTATTATTACATTGCCTTTTATAGTGATTGCTGCAGCAAATCTCTGGTGAACTCGCAGATATAAAAACTGTGAAAATTATAGAAAGCCTTTGCTTTTATTTCTAAATCGCCATAAAGATTCGCATAAAAGTAGAATAATCTTTCGCATTTGCTAATGCTTGCTGCAGCGAAGCATTTTGGATTGCTTTGGAAATATGTTCCATAAACCAAGAAGATGTGTAAGAACTGGATGCACTGATCATAAAGATTAAAGAAATTGTTTTCTGATCCCAAATGATTGGGGAATCTAACACAGCAATAGCAAGGAAATCAGGTACCTCATCCGTATTCAGCGGATGAGGTATGGCAATCTGATTATCGAATTCCGTAGGACCGATCTTTTCTCTGGCTAAGACTTTATTCTTGAAATCGGCTGGAAGAAGTACCGTTTTTGATACTTGCTT
>JAAYWN010000213.1 GCA_012516665.1 Erysipelotrichaceae bacterium | reverse complement strand
GACATGATCCGAGGTGATCCCTTCATAACCATGATCATGAACGAAAAGGGCGGTGTTGGAAAGAGCGTCACAGCCATCCAGTTAGCAGCTGGATACTCACTGAATGGAATGAAGACTTTGATCATTGATGGAGATCCACAGGGATCCATCACGAACTTATTACTGAATGAAAAGACAGTACAAGAGGTAGATCAGAAGGGACTGACGATCTCAACTGTCCTGGAACATCCGGATAGGATCAATGAGTGCATCTATCCAGTTCCATCTCTAAAGAATACATTCATCATTCCTTCTACTGGATTGCTGACACATACGATGAAGCAGCTGGAATTCAATTCACTGACTTCTTATCCAAATAAGCTGCAGAAAGCATTCAGACACCTGAAAGGATTTGACCAGGTTGTGATCGATAACAATCCATCCTTCAGCTGGTTTGTGTATAACGCGTGTGCAGTCACAGATCTGACGATTGTACCGACAAATATTGAATTCAATAGCTTGAGAGGTATTGACAATACGATTGAAGATATGACAAGTGTGCTGTCCCAATTGGACAATGCCCCTGAAATGGAAATCAAGATCTTAGTGACTCATAAGGGAAGAACGAATGATGATCTGCAGCGGCTTGCAGAGATCAATGCAAAGTATGGAGAACATTCGTATAAGACGGTCATTCCTAACCAGGATAAACCAGTAAGAGATTCTCTGAATGACCATAAGATCCTGCTGATGAGCCATGACAAGAAAAAGAAAGCCGCACGCAGCTATCGACAGTTGGTTGATGAGATCTTAGTTAAGGCAAATGATTTTTTAGACCGTATCAAAGAACTGGAGTCTGATCGTGATGCAGCCGATCAGTTTTCTATTGGACGAACAGAAGAACATTCTCGAACAAAACAGCATGTTTATGTACTGAAAGAATGAGGCAGATAAATGGATTACATTGAAGAGTGCAAAGCAAAGGGATTTGATAATATGCAGATCCATGAAGTAGAAGAAGGCTTCCGTCATGGATTGAATGGAGATCAGGTGGATCTGTATGCTGATATTGATTTTGATCATCTTCAGATGCAGGAGATACGTTTAGGTCTGCAGGATGGTCTAGTGCATTGGAAAAAATCAGAGAAACAGAAAAGATTGATAAAGATCTTGAGATTGCAGAGACAGTTATAAATGAGGTGATGCCAGGTCAATCGATTGCAGATCTCTATTCTGATCTGAATACCTATCTAAGCCTTCCACGAACAGAATTACAGAAAGGCAAACACAAGAGAATATGATTGGGGGCGCTGCGCCCCGCAGAAAGGAGAGAAGATGGGAACATTCTATGAAACATTCCTTCAGGCTTCCTCACCGGCGCTTGAAAAATTAGCAAAGGAATATAAAGCAAGTTCGATCCAAAAAGGGGACATCTGCACAGTTCTGCTGAAGTATTATCGGATCTTCAGCAATGAATTCAGTCCAGGAATCTATACGTTTATCCCGAAAGACAGAGAAAAGAGATCCTATGTGATCGATGTTAAGAATTCAAAGGTACTATATGAAAGGCGAAATCAATGAAATATATAAGTATGATCATTCAAGCGCCTTTCCGTGTGTATCCGGAACCAGATGAGAGCAGATACAAAGTAATATATCCAGGAGGATCTCAGGATGATGGAATATTTTTCTACATTACAGATCGCTATGCGATGCAGACATATGATGGCAACTTGGAGATCTCACTTCCGGACGATGCGCCAATAACACTATTCAACAGTAATAACACAAAGGTTGAAGATTACCAATGGGGGATCTTAGCCTGGAGAATCAAAACTTCATATGG
>JAAYWN010000154.1 GCA_012516665.1 Erysipelotrichaceae bacterium | reverse complement strand
CATTATCCTAAGGATGTCATTGCCGGATGCCTGTGCGGTGTCATCAGCGGCCTGTGCATCTTTCTGGTATAGGCTGTGAGCCCTTACAGAATCACTTGTGAAAACAGGCATTCAATCGTATAATAGCATGTATGGGAGCTATCCCAGCAATCACACGAAAATGGAGGAATGAATCATGATTTATCTCATTATTGGTGTGGCTGCAGGTATTGTCATTGGACTGATCGCCATGAAGGTGGCGTCAAAACAGGGGCTCGACAGCAGCAAGACAAAGGCTGATGAGGTCCTGAAGGAAGCAAATTCTAAAGCGGAAACAATTTTACGCCAGGCTGAACTGGATGGAAAGCAGCATGCATATGAGTATGAAGTGCAGGCTGAGAAGAAGAACAAAGAGAAGCAGAACACGCTTCAGCAGAATGAAAATAAACTGCTGCGCCGTGAAGATGCTTTGAATTTCCGTGAAGAGAATCTTGCTCAGAAAGAAAAGAAGCTCGGCGATAAAGAGAAATCTGCCGATGACAAGCTTGCAAACCTCAGCAAATTAGAAGAAGACCTGAAGGAGAAGATCGACAATCAGATCCATGTATTGGAACAGACTGCTCATCTCTCGCAGGAAGATGCGCACAAAGAATTGATGGAAGCGATCGAAAAGAAGTCAGAACAGGAGATCGCGCAGTACCTGCATGAGCAGCAGGAAGAAGCAGAAACAAAGGCATCTGAAAGTGCTAAGAACATTATTGCCTTGGCTATTCAGCGCTATGCGCAGGATGAGACCATCGAGCGCACAGTCAGTACGGTGACTTTGACTTCAGAAGAAATGAAGGGCAGGATCATCGGCCGTGAAGGACGCAATATCAAGGCTATTGAACAGGCAACAGGTGTTGATCTGATCATTGATGATACGCCGGATGTCATTACGGTATCGTGTTTTGATCCGATACGCCGTGAGATTGCAAGGCAGTCTCTTGAGATCCTGATGAAAGATGGCAGGATCCAGCCGGGAAGAATCGAAGAAGTCGTTGAAAAAGTCACCAAGGAATTGGATGAGACAATCCTGAAGATAGGCAATGATACGATCTTCCAGCTTGGCATCGGACGCATGAACAAAGAATTGGTCAAACTGGTAGGACGCTTAAGATTCCGCTACAGTTATGGCCAGAACGGTCTTGAACACTCTGTGGAAGTGGCTAATTTTGCCGGCATGATGGCAGCCGAGCTTGGTCTGAACCAGGCGGTCGCAAAGCGGGCAGGACTGCTGCATGATATTGGCAAGGCAGTCGACTTTGAACAGGAAGGCAGCCATGTGGAACTTGGTGCGAAGTATGCCAAGAAATATGGTGAAAGCCCGATCATCATCAATGCGATCGAATCTCATCATGGCGATACGGAAGCTACTGACATTATCTCGAATCTGGTCGCTGCTGCTGATACATTGAGCGCAGCCCGTCCGGGAGCACGCTATGAGTCTATGGAAGGCTATATCAATCGTCTGGAGAATCTGGAAAAGATCGCAACTGGATTTGATGGAGTCGAAAAGGCATATGCAATTCAGGCAGGACGTGAGATCCGCATTATGGTCCAGCCGGAAAAGATCGATGATATCGGTATGGTCAAGGTCGCTCATGATATCCGTGAAAAGATTGAAAATGAGCTGACATATCCTGGTCAGATCAAGGTCACTCTGATCCGTGAAGTCAGAGTCCAGGAATTGGCAAAGTAAAGCTGTTGGAGCTGTCTTTGAAAAGAAGACAGCTTTTTTCATGAGCAAAGCATTTTCATTATTGCCGCATCATGCTAAAATAAAGATGTTGAAGGAGGATTATCATGCCAGTAACAATTGATAAGGATACATGTATTGGATGCGGCGCCTGCGTAGGCACATGCCCAGTCAGTGCACTGTCTCTCGATGAGAATGGTAAGTCTCAGTGCGATGAGAGCGTCTGTGTTTCTTGCTTCTCATGTGTAGGTGCTTGCCCAGTCAGCGCAATTTCCGAAAAGTAAGTAAGGAAAAAGGACCAGCTCAGGCTGGTTTTTTTCTGCCATGCTGGGGTGTGCTATAATAATGCCTCGTGGAGAATAAAATGAAAAAAAGAAATGATGATATTCTGCCGGATCACAGGGCAGAAGCACATCGGACAAAAGAAATGCCAGCGCCGGAATATGGCCTGTTTGCGATGAATGATGCTTTGGAATCTTTAGGCAGAGGGAAGAAATACTATCTGCGTACCTATGGCTGCCAAGCCAATGTCAGAGATGGAGAGACCATTGCCGGTATGATGGAGATCATGGGCTATGCCAATACGGAACAGCCGGAAGAAGCGGATGTGCTGATCTTTAATACATGTGCGATCAGGAAGGCGGCGGAAGAACATGTCTTCGGTGAGATCGGCATGCTCAAGGGGCTGAAAGAAACAAACGAAGATAGGATCTTCTGTCTGTGCGGATGTATGGCGCAGGAAGAATCGGTCGTATCGCTGATCCAGCAGAAATACTCGCAGATCGATCTGGTCTTCGGCACCCATAATCTGTATCGCCTGCCGGATCTGCTGCAGGAAGTGATCCAGACGAAGAAAAGAAAGATCGAGGTCTATTCTGAAGAAGGAAGGATCATTGAAGATCTGCCGGTGCATCGCAGCCAATCCTGCAAGGGGTTTGTTGATATTATGTATGGATGCAATAAGTTCTGCACTTACTGCATTGTGCCGTATACAAGAGGCAAAGAACGTTCCCGCAGGATGCAGGATATTCTGCAGGAGGTAGAGAAGCTGAAGGAAGCTGGCGGCAGGGAGGTCATCCTGCTTGGTCAGAATGTCAATGCCTATGGCAAAGATCTTGGTATGGCGGATGGCTTTACTGATCTCTTGATCGCGGTCGCTGAGACGGGAATTGACCGGATCCGTTTCTATTCTTCTTCTCCGCGGGATTATCAGGAAAGCACGATCCAGGCAATGCAGGATCATCCGAATATCATGCCGGCTCTGCATCTGCCGGTGCAGTCAGGCTCGGACAGCGTCCTGAAGCGGATGGCCAGAGGATATACTGTCGAAGAGTATAAACAATTATTTGATCGTCTGAAGAAAAGGATCCCAAGCATTACTTTTACGACCGATCTCATCGTCGGTTTCCCTGGTGAAAGCGAAGAAGAGTTCCAGGCAACTTTGGACTTAGCAGATTATTGTCAGTTCGATATGGCATATTCCTTTATGTATTCACCGCGTGAAGGAACGCCGGCAGCCAGAATGGATGGTCAGATCAGCACTGCCGAAAAGAAAAAGCGCTTAGCGGAACTGAATGCGCACCTGACGCATTGGGCAAAGGAAAAGAATCAGAAGTATGCTGGACAGACAGTCAAAGTACTGTGCGAAGGCAGATCTAAGAAGAACGCGGACGTATACAGCGGCTACAGTGAAGAAAATAAACTGGTCAATTTCACTTCTGACAAAGAATGTGAAGGAGAGATCGTTGATGTGAAGATCACTGATGCGAAAAGCTTTTCCCTGGATGGGCATGCATTGTGAATCTGAGCAGAATGTTTTATAATACAAAAAGAAGTTAGAAGCTATTGGAGGATAATTTATGAGTAAAGTACGCATATTTGCGCTTGGCGGTCTTGATGAAGACGGCAAGAATATGTACGTTGTTGAGAATGGAAATGACATCTTTGTCATGGAGTGCGGATTGAAGTATCCAGATGGAGAACAGCTTGGGATTGAAATGATCATTCCAAATTTTGAATATCTGGCAGAACATAGAGATATGATCAAGGGCGTCTTTATCACGCATGGTCATGATGATGTCATGGCAGCTCTGCCGAATCTGCTGAAAGAGATCCCGGAAGTGCCTGTTTATATGGCGCCATTGACAGCGATGATCTTTGAGCGCAGAGCGAAGAAGCAGGGACTGAGGGATATCAATATCCATCGGATCCGCCGCAACAGCACTTTTACCATCGGCAAGACGGAGATCCGTACCTTCGGTACGACACAGTCAATTGCGGATGGATTTGGCTTGGCCCTGAAAACAGATGACGGCTATGTAGTCTACACATCTGAATTTATTGTGGACTACGATACGATGAATGAAGCATTCAAGTTCGATATTACAAATATTACTGATCTTGGCAATGCGGGCGTCCTGGCTCTGATGTGCGAATCTGTCGGTTCCACAAGAGAAGGGCACAGTGCCCCGAATCATCGGATCACAGCACAGATCGATCAGTATTTTGAAGATGCTGAAGGACGTATCTTCGTTACGGTATACAATCAGAATATCTATCGCGTCATTGAGCTCATTGAGCTTGCCAACAAGTACAATCGCAAGGTCATGATCTATGATGAGGAACTGCGCAATGTTTTAAATGATATGGCCAAGCTTGGCTACTATCATATTCCGGCGGGCCTGGAGATACCGGCCAGCAGTTTTCTGAATGAAATGGAAAATGTTCTGGTCATTGTGGCTGGAACGGGATCAACGATCTTCCGCAAAGTACATAAGATTGCTATCAAGGAAGATGAGCTCATTGAGCTTCGTTCTTCGGATACCGTGATCATTGCGTCCCCTGCTGTGCCAGGCACAGAACGTGATGAAGCAAGCATGGAGGATGATCTGTATCGGGAAGCAGGCAGAGTCATCAGTGTTGATGCAAAACGTGCCTTCTCCATGCATGCATCCATTGAAGATATCAAGATGATGATCTATCTTCTGAAGCCGAAGTACTATATGCCAGTCAAAGGTGAATACCGTCAATTGATCGCCAATGCAAATATTGCCTTGGATATGGGCTATACTGCCGATAAGATCATTGTCATGGATAATGGACAGATTGCGTCTTTCAATAATGGCAAGCTGGAAAAGAATTTCGACTCTATGGAAGCAGAAGATGTCATGGTCGACGGCAATGAGAACTTGGATTCTTCCGGCATGGTGCTGAAAGACAGAGAGATCCTGTCGACTGACGGTGCGATCATTGTCGGTGTGGTCATGAATCATGCGACCAAAGAGATCATCGGCGGACCGGATGTACAGTCCCGCGGCGTGATCTACCTGAAGGATGCGGACTATATTGTCACACAGATCGGTGAATTGATGGAATCAACGATCAATGATGCAGTCAAGGCAAAACGTTATGAGAATATGGGATGCCGAGCTGAAGCAAGAGATAAGATCAGCCGCTATGTCCTGCATGAAACAGGCAAAAGACCGATGATCTTACCGGCCATTGTGGAGATCAATACAAAAGAGTAAGGGGATTTTGTGGCAAGAAAAACAAAGGCACAGAAAAAAAGGGAACAGCAGGAAGAAGTCGGACAATGGATCACTATCGTGATCCTTTGTGCATTAGCGGTCATTGCACTGCTGCGTTATGGCATCATCGGCAATTTCCTATACAATCTCCAGCGCTATCTGCTGGGAGTTCTTTTCTGGCTGGTCTCGGGCATCCTTGTGGTGATGATCCTGATCAATGTCATGAATCGCCATCATGGGAATGAAGAGAAAAATCCAGCCCCGGCGATCCTGATCATCTGTGCGATCCTGCTGCTGTGCAGCTATCTCAGCACGCAGGAGATCGGTGTCCCGGCGATGATGCCATTTGTCGATCATATAACGGACTACTTCAGCAGTACGCCAATCGCAGAAGTCGGCGGCGGCATTATCGGCGCTGTGCTGTATGCATTGTCGTCGATGGCTTTCGGCAGAGGCGGCGTGATCGTACTGATCGTCGTTCTATTTATTATTACAGCGCTTCTGATCGTTTCCTTGGATACGTACAAAGATGCTTTTCATACGATCGCAGCGTTCTTTGCGACCCCGGATCACAGCAAAGAAGAAGAACCAGAGCCGGAGCCGGAAGAAGAAACGGAGCCAGCCAATCTCTGGAATATGATCGCGGAGCATAAGGAAAAGAAAGAACAGGCCAAGCTTGGACAGATCAAGGCGGATGCGGATTCAGCCTCTGAGATTCCCAGCAGCAGTACGGAAGAAAAAGAACCGGAACAGCTGTCGCTCCTTGGTCAGGAAGAAGAAAAGCCAAAGCTGACTTCGATCCTGAATATCCGAGCAGACGGACCGACAGAGGAGATCCCTGTCGTTTCTATCCCTGGCAAGGTCGTATCAGATGCGGACTCTGTGTTTATCAATGTAGATGAACTGCAGGATGCCAATGAAGCGCAGCCGAGCCAGGAAAAAGAAGAGAGCGAAGAACCGGAAACACAGCCAATGGGCAAAGAAACAATGCCGGCAATGGCAGCACCGCTTCCGGCTAAGCATGAGAATCATAAACAGTACCGTCTGCCGAAGCAGACATTATTGGATCCTGTACCGCCAAAAAATGTCAATGGTGCCAATGAAATGGCAGCTCGGGAAAAGGGCCAGCTGCTGATCAATATCCTGAAGAACTTTGATATTGAAGCAGAACTGATCGATACGCATATCGGACCGGCTGTTACGCAGTTTGAGATCCGCCCGGATGTCAATGTAAAAGTCTCAAAGATTCTTGCTTTGACAGATGATATCAAGATGCAGCTTGCGGCGCGCGATATCCGGGTAGAAGCACCGATCCCAGGAAGAAATGCAGTGGGCATTGAAGTGCCTAATGAAGAAAGCACGCCAGTCAAGATGAGGGGCCTGCTCAATGATGTCGCAGCTAAGGATAAGAATCAGCCTCTGCTGTTCTTTTTAGGCAAGGATCTGTTAGGCAGAACGGTCACATGCCGTTTGGATAAGATGCCTCATCTGCTGATTGCAGGGGCGACAGGATCAGGCAAATCTGTATGCATGAACTCGATCATTACTTCTCTGCTGATGCGTACAAAGCCGAAAGACGTGAAGATGCTGCTGATCGATCCGAAGAAGGTAGAGTTTACCCCGTTCCAGAAGATCCCGCATCTGATCGGACCGGTCATCAATGATCCGACCCAGGCAAACAATGCATTGAAAGTGATCGTCCGCATCATGGATGAGCGCTACAATTTATTCGCTGCTGCTGGCGTCCGCAATATTGAAGTGTACAACCAGAAAGTGCTCGAACAGAACGGACGTCCGAATGAAGATGGTTCGCCATGTCCGAAAAAGCTGCCGTATATTGTTGTTATTATCGATGAACTTGCCGATCTGATGGTCGTCGCTGGCAAAGAGGTAGAAGCCTCTGTACAGCGGATCACGCAGCTGGCAAGAGCAGCCGGCATCCATCTGATTGTTGCGACACAGCGTCCTTCGGTCGATGTCATCACCGGCATCATCAAAGCAAATATTCCAAGCCGCATTGCCTTCAGTGTCTCGTCCGGTATGGATTCTCGGACGATCCTGGATCATATCGGTGCGGAAAGGCTGCTGGGCAATGGCGATATGCTCTATATGCCGATCGGTCAGAACAGTGCGACACGTGTGCAGGGCGTCTTTGTTACGGATGAAGAAGTCAAGCGGATCGCGGATTATGTTTCCAATGAAGCAGTGCCGATGTACGATGATTCGTTCGTCATGCTGGAAGGAATCAATGATGGCGATGGGACTGCTGTGATGACGGTCAATGATGATCCTCTGTTCCAAGAGGTGAAGGATTATGTCATTGAAGCACAGAAAGCGTCCACTTCGCTGCTGCAGAGAAGATTCGGTATTGGGTACAACCGTGCTGCCCGCATGATCGATGCTTTGGAAGAAGCGGGTGTTATCGGACCGGTGCAGGGCTCTAAGCCAAGAGAAGTATTCATCAAGCCGGATGACAGTGAGAAGAAAACAGAGACGGGTGAAAAATACGAATGAAGGACGAAAGTCCTTTTTCTTTGAAGCACTCTGTTTGACATTTTCTATCAGTTAGGATAACTTAACTCTGTGAGGTAGAAGATGAACTTGATTACTTGGATCATTGTGATATGCATTGCGGTCCTAGCAGCTGCGGACTTGATCTATATTGCCAATCATGGCGTGGATTCCTGCGGCGGCAACTGCGCGCATTGCGGGGGGAAATGCAAATGGGCAGGAGATATTGCCAAAGCAAAAAGATCGATTGCAAGGAAAAAGAAACTGCGGGCATTCTTCCATTTGGACAGAGCTGATTAGTTCTGTTTTTTTTTATTGGTGCGGTCAGTTCCAGATGATCTCCTTACCTGTCTTCAAATTCACTGACCCAATTGTCACCAATCTCAGGTGAAGGAAAAACAATCTTCAGGCCTGTCAGTTTCAATGCTTGGCAGACAGTTCGTGCCGAAAGTATGTTCTTCCTTCAATTCTTTGAAGGCAAAAAGGCCAAGGCGGAAGCCATGAATATCAAAGATACTGTAAACAGGATCTTTCCTGATAGGTGCCTGTTCAACGAAGGCTGTGCAGAAAGCAATGGCTCGGTCCATGTCAGTGACGCAGAGATACAGTGAGCGTATTGTACAATTCATTGTGAATGCTCCTTTTGAAATCATGCTGTCATATTTTTAATTTCTGAGAAATAAGAAGATGTATGGATGAATATATCTCACCGCAGTGAGACTGGGCTGGACATGATGTATTTTGCTAAGAAACTGAAAATCCTTCAGAATGCAGGGATAGGTGGAGGAACAGATGCTATGATGAATGGTTTTTATTTGGTCGGGACCGTAAAGGAAGTGCCGAGCACAGCGGCAGGAAAGGACAGCAGCTGTACGATGACGATACAGAGCGATCGGATGTTCCGCAATGAAGATGGGAGCTTGGATGAAGATATTTTTACGGTCGAAGTCTGGCGGGGAATTGCAGAAGAAGTACGGGATTGCTGCGAAGAAGGAATGATCATTGCCGTTAAAGGAAGAATGGCATCGGTGGCAGATGCCGAGGGAAAAGGGAAATGTCAGCTGATCGCAGAACATGTAACGTATCCGCATCGGCGCAATGTCATCACGAAAAACAGACGGAATATGGTAAGATAGAAGCGTTGAAAAGTGAGGAACTGATATGGCATTTGATTCGTTGAGCGAGCGTTTGAATAAAGCAATGCGCAATGTCGCCGGCAAGGGGACACTGAGCGATGCAAATATGGAAGATATGATGAAAGAAGTGCGCTTGGCACTCCTGGAAGCAGATGTGAACTATAAGATCGTAAAGGATTTTCTGAATGATATTCGTGAAAAGGCCAGAGGCGAGGAAGTGCTCAAGTCGGTCGAACCAGGCGAACAGCTGGTAAAGATCGTTCATGATCAGATCGTTGATCTGTTAGGCAATGAAGAAGCCGGCCTGAATTTCAAGCAGGATGGCATGACGGTCATCATGATGGTCGGTCTGCAGGGAACCGGCAAAACAACTTCTGTTGCGAAGATTGCAAAGATCGTCAAAAACAAGATGGGAAAGAACCCGATCCTGATTGCCGCCGATGTCATCCGTCCGGCAGCTATTGAACAGCTGCAGACACTGGGCCGCGAAATTGATACAGAGGTATTCTCCTTAGGCGCTGAGACACCTGCTTTGGAAACTGTGAAGCAGGGCGTACAGTATGCCAAAGAGAAGGGCTATGATACGGTCTTCATTGATACAGCCGGACGTCTTCATATTGATGAAGTGCTGATGAATGAACTGAAAGAGATCAATGAAGCTGTCCAGCCGGATGATATCCTGCTGACGGTGGATGCGATGACTGGCCAGGATATTGTCAACGTAGCGCAGGCTTTCAAGGAAGCGCTGCCATTGACTGGTCTTGTTGTGACAAAGTTCGATGGTGATTCCCGCGGCGGCGGTGTTCTGTCCGTCAAAAAGATCACGGAGGTCCCGGTCAAATTCGTCGGTGAAGGAGAAAAGATCGATGATATGGATGTCTTCCATCCGGATCGAATGGCGGACCGTATCCTTGGCATGGGAGATATTGTCTCTTTTGTTGAAAAAGCTCAGGAAAAGATCGACCAGGAAGAATCTGAGAAGATGGCCCAGCGCATGATGAATGGGCAGTTCTCGCTTACCGATATGCTGAAGCAGATGGAAATGATCGAAAAGATGGGCCCTCTGGGCGGCATTATGAAGATGCTGCCAGGTATGAATCAGTATGCCGATATGATGGATGAAGCTAAGACCGGTGAGACCATGAAGAAGACCAAGGCGATCATTCAGTCAATGACGGCCTATGAGCGTGAACATCCGGAAAAGATCCGTTCGACCATGAAGAAAAGAATTGCCAGGGGATCTGGCTCGACGGTCGAAAATGTCAATAAACTGATGAATCAGTTTGCAAGAACGAAGAAGGCTGTTGATCAGCTTGGCATGATGCAGAAAAATGGCGGGATGAGCGAGGAAAAGCTTGCGAAGATGGCAGATCAGATGCAGAATATGCAGATGCCTGATATGAAGAACCGCAATGGCTTCCGCAGACATTGAAAGTACTGTCAAGGGAAATACCTTGACAGTACTTTTTTGTTGGTCTATGATAGAACCTGTTGAAAGTAGAGGACATAAAGATGGCAGTTAAATTACGTTTAAAGAGAATGGGTGCGAAGAAGGCTCCTAGATATCGTATTGTTGCAGCAGACTCTCGTTTTGCTAGAGATGGACGTGAGATTGAAACAATCGGTACCTTCAATCCTACAACCGAACCTGAAACAGTTTCTGTTGATGCTGAAAAGGCAATGAAGTGGCTGCAGAATGGTGCACAGCCTTCAGATACTGTACGTGATATTCTTTCTCGTCAGGGCATTATGAAGCAGTTCCATGATGCAAAAGCAGCCGCTAAGGCAAAGAAGTAATTTCTATGGCAGAGCTGGATAAGGTGCTCCTTGATCTCGTCAAGCCAATGGTAGAAGACAAGGACAGTTTGGAAGTCAGAATTATGCCAAGTGCAGATGATAAAGAAGTCCTTCTGCATGTTTATGCAAAGAACGATGACATCGCACGTTTGATCGGCAGAAAAGGTTCAATGGCTTCGGCATTGCGCCAAGTCATGAGCGTTGCTTCCCATACGGAAGATAAGAAAGTCACGATCAAGTTTGAACAGATCTAACGGGGATGCGCAAGCATCCTTTTCTGACGGAGAAATGGATGAAATATATTAAGATTGGAAAGATCATCAACACACATGGTATCAAAGGAGAACTGAAGATCAGCAGCTGTTCTGATTTTGATGCCGAAAGATATCAGAAAGGCAATACGGTCTACATTGCATACAGCGAAAAGTATCTGCCTTTTCAGGTGCAGTCCTTTCGCACACATCAGGGCTATTCTTTGGTGTCATTTCAAAATGCCCTGAATATCAATGATGTGGAGCAGTACAAAGGATGCATGATCTATATGGATGCAGCAGACCGAAAGCCGCTGGGGAACGGACAGTATTACCGAGATCAGCTGCTTGGGCTGAAAGCAGTGGATGAAGAGGGAAATGAGATTGGCAAGGTCAGCGCAGTGGAAGAGACATGTCCTGGTCAGCGGCATCTGCGGGTTCAGCGAGAGGGAAAGAACGATGCTTTGATCCCTTATATCCCTTTCTTTATCAAAAGAGTGGATCTGGAACAGAAATGCATTGTCATTCATGTGGAAGAAGGTCTTTTATGAAAATTACGGTACTGACATTGTTTCCGGAAATGTATGAAGACTTTCTGCATACTTCTATTATCGGCAGATCGATCGATCGCGGCATTGCCGAAGTTGAATTTGTGCAGATCCGTGACTTTGCTCATGACGCCTATCGGCATGTCGATGATCATCCTTTCGGCGGCGGTCATGGCCAGGTGATGAAATGTCAGCCGGTGCTGGATGCACTGCATTCGGTCAAGGGGGCAGACAGCTATACGATGCTGATGTCGCCAGCCGGCCATCCCTATACGCAGAAAAAAGCACATGAGCTTTCGTCAAAGGATCATCTGATCCTGCTCTGCGGACATTATGAGGGCTTAGATGCACGCATCAATGATGAAGTCGATGAATTGGTCTCTATCGGAGACTATGTCTTAACGGGCGGAGAATTGGCTTCAATGGTGATCATGGATTCGGTGATCCGTCTGCTGAAGGGAAGTATTACCGAAGGAAGTACGGAAGAAGAATCTTATGAGAATGGTCTGCTGGAATATCCGCAGTATACGCAGCCGGCGGATTATGAGGGAAAGAAAGTCCCGGAGATCCTGCTGTCCGGAAATCATGCCAAGATCAAAGAATGGCGGACAGAACAGTCGATCCTGCTGACCAAAAAAGAACGGCCTGATCTGTTTGCAACACATGAATTCACTAAAGAAGAAAAAAAGATCCTGCACGATATGCAGAAAGAGGGAAAGATCTGATCCTCCTTTTTCTTTCAATCAGAGCGATCTGTTTTATAATAGTAAAGAAATGAGAGGTACTATATGAAATACACTGATCGTACAAAAACACCTTTGAAATGGCATCACTTTCTGGAGCTCTTCCTGATCCCAGTGATCGCTCTTTCATCGCTTTATAATCTATTCAGTCTGATCAATGAGCTGTTTGGCTTGCAGCTGCCATATGCAAGAAATATTCTGAGGCCGATCCTGCAGGTATTTGGGGCAACGGTATCAAATCTTGGCGGATGCTTCTGGTATGTCATTGGCTACTTCGCCATACGTCTGCTGTTAACAGTTCTGATTGTCTATGTATGCATCGGCTTTTTTCAATGGAAGAACAATGCCAGAAAAGGATGGCTCTATTATCTGCTGATCCAGGCAGTGGAAGCAGGACTGCTCTGCATTGGATGCTTTATGATCTATCTGTCTTCACCGGCACTGTGCAGTGAGATCCTGAGCGCTGTACTTGTGTCATCCTACAATGTATCGGCATCCCTATCCGAAGCGGTGCTCTTGGGAGCACTGATCTTTGATCTGATCCTGTCAGTGATCATCTGGATCCTGAATCTGATCTATTACAGCAAGCGCAGTCAGCTGTTCGTGGATACCTATGTTCCATATCAGGAAGAAGAGCAAACAGCTGAAGCAAATGCAGTGCCTATGCAGGAAAAAGCCGCTCCAGCTGCCGCAGAGACAGTAAGTGAAGATACGGTACCTGCCGCAGCCGAAGCAGATCATGACGAAACAGCAGCAGAAAGCAAAGAAGCACCGGCTGCTGAGACTGTCGCAGAGGAACCTGTCAAAGAAGAACAGGCAGCGCCATCGGAAGCAGAAAAGACAGAGGATGCGCCAAGATTCTGTCCGAACTGCGGTGCTGAGCTAGGTGAAAATGACCAGGCTTTCTGTACGCACTGCGGAGCAAAACTAAAGTAAAGCAAAACAGCCTTCACGGCTGTTTTCATTTGTCCTTTTTGCTGTGCTTTTCTTCCGTTTCATTCATTGTATTCTGCAGGATCTCAAAGTATCTTTCGAGATACATTTTATGCGCAATCGCTGTACATACATTCTTCAGCATCTTCTCATCTTCCGTAGCGGCAGCAGAGGATCTCTTTACAGGAGATTCATAGAAGACGGAGACAGCATTCTGCAGTTCGCGGTGGAAGTATTCATAGCCCTTCTGAATGGAATAGTTCTTTGAACGGAATAAGACAAGGGCAGTGCGTACATACTCAATGGACAGAACAGATTTTGCAATCGTAATAAAGAATACGGTAGCGATCTGTTCTCTGGAGTATGTTTTTTTATTGACTCTTTCAAACAGTTTTGCCTTGGCATAATTGGAGATCATCGAAGGAGTGACCTTCATCTCTGGAAATTCTGCCAGCGGACCGTTGATATAGCGGGCTACCTGCTCTAAGTACAGACCGACATCCGGTATCTCTTCATATGCAGGAAGTTCAAATGCATTTAATTTATCTTTGATTGCTGTATTTTCCATATGCTTATTTTATTTCAGCTATATAAAAACGTCAACTAAGCTTATGAATAACCGATGTTCGTGGTATGAAAATTGAGAGGATTCAGCTAGAATAGAAGTTATGAAAACAGACGGAACAATGTCGAAAGAGACACTGCACAAAGTATTGGCGGAATATGTATCAAAACAGATTGCCGCAAAAGCAGATGATCTGACAGCAGAAGAATGGATTATGATCATGAACTGCTACAGCAGTCATTTCTCAGCATCTTTCTGTGCAAAAAAGAGCGGCATCGACGTTAAAGAGATTGAACAGATCTATTATAAGTTCAGTATGGAAGCTTCCCTCTATGCGATGGAAAATCCATTTTAATGTTTTTCTGACTGCGGCAGAATGATAATGACCGCAAATTCTTCCGGTGTCTGATCCATGTTCATGTCGCCATGGTATTTTTCAGTCAGCGAACGAATGGTGCGCAGACCGTAGCCATGCTGAATGCCATGGTCATGTTCAATCAGATGATGATCCTTATCCAGCACTGCAATATCACAGGAATTGCGGATCCGGATCATGAACTTGGAAGCATCGCTGTACAGATTCAGATTGATCTGCTTATGAAGACCGATGTGCTGGATCGCGTTATCCAATAGATTTGATAATAGCAGACAGAGATCATCTTTCTCCATATGCGGTTCAAAGGCTACATTCAGGGTACATGTCATTTCAATATGCTTTTCCAAGGCTTCCTGGCGCTTTGTGTTGACAACAGCATTGATGGCCGGTGAAATGGTCTCGATCGGCAGGATCGTCTGATCAAAGTCATTGCGCATTTTATTGAGCTCCGCAATTGATTCCGGGCTGAGATTGTCAGTATCTTTGAAGGCAGAGAACAGATGTTTCATATCATGGCGGATCTGGAGCAGTTCATTTTGTGACTTCAGCAGCTTATTTGTTGAAACAAGCTGAGAGTCGAGAAGATCTTTTTCATATTCTGTTTTATGGACCCTCTCATTCTGTCGGGTGATCTCAGTGAAGATCAGAAGCAGAAGCGTAATGAAGACGATCATGCACAGCAGGGCAATGGTAATATTTGTTTCATTGACGAGACTGACCAATACGAGGCTGGAGACTGCCATCAGCATGAACTCACAATCGATCAATGCTGCTATCAGCATCCATTTTTCTTTCTTGGACAGACCGAAACTATTGAAAGGTATTTTCTTTGCGGCAATCATGAAAGTGACAATATACAGGAACTGAGCCATCAGATCTGTTTCCATGCCCCAGCTGTCTTTCAGCTGGATCATATCGATCCGGCCAAGCAGGAACTCACTGCTGACAATGATCACTAACAGAGACAGCACAGTCAGGATAAGATTCGGAATCAGTGCAATGATGATCTTCGTATCCGTTTCATATTCACTGATCAGCGACAGATAAAGAAAATTGAAGCTCGCATCGATCACAAAATAGAAAGACTGATCCAGATCATAAAAGTTGAACAAAGTGATCGTTCCAGCACTGAGGATCAGATAGACCAGTACAGGAATGATCTTGGGCTTTTTGACCTGCGCTGCATTGGTCAGAAAATAGCAGAAAATCGATGTCTCAATGACATTAATGACAATTGTATAGTACATGGTCTATCCCCAGAGCAATCCTTTCATGTAAAGATCTTTCACTTCATTGACACGGTCAGCAGCAACCGCAAAGACCATGCCGTTCGTGAGAACAATCGATGTGTTCTCAAAGTGATCAATGAAATGCAGATTGATCGCAGTATAATTGGAAATTCTGACAATAAAGTCACAATGAAGTTCTGTCATGACTTGCTTCAATGATTTTCGCTGCTGGTATTCTTCATCTGCTGTATGGAAGAAAGTATAATTTCGGCTGACATCAATATAAATGATATCGCTGAACGGAAGATATTTTGTCTTGCCGTCAAACTGCAGCGTATAGATCATGCGGCTGCTTTCTTTTTCATATTTGCGCAGGGCATTTTCCAGATCTGTCTTCAGATGTTCCTTGCGGATAAAATAGAAGACATCCAGATTGAAGGAATCAAAGACAAGATCAGAATGAGAAGTGCAGAAGATGATCTTTGATTTGGCATCGCCATGGTTCAGTGAGATCAGCCGGCCGGCAAAATCAAAGCCGGATTGCCCGTTCAGGTCAATGTCCAGAATATACAGATCATATTCTTTTGTCGGCAGCACAGATGGATCGGTTTCGGCATCGATATCAAAAGCAAAGTCCGATGACAGCTCTATTTCTTTAAAGCAGGCAATGAGCTGATCAAGATCAGACTGCATATCATCTAATAAGTATAATGAAACGTTCATTGAATCTCCTCATTTCCAAGCGCATTGCAGGAATGCTTCTGCATGAAGCCAAGTACGGCCGTATAAATAATGATAAAGAAAAGCAGGTTGGCAAAGGAGAGATCTGCGAAAGAAGCAATCAAATAGAAAAGACAGTAAATGCTGAGCAGGACTAATGAGATCTTCCAGTTCTTTCTGTATTCCTCTTTATTCAAAGGCTGCTTGCGATGCAGAAAAGGCACATTTTGAAAAAGATACCATAGAGCCAGCAGAACAAGCAGCGTCTGGGTCCAGGGAAGATCGATCTCCAGACAGAGATCGGCGATCAGATACTGAACAAAGTACAGCAGTACACAGCCAATATGAGAGGAAACATGATATCCGCCGCTGTGGACACGCAGCAGTGCATACAGAATGATATAGGATACGGCATAGAATATGTGCCCGCGCAGACTGGCAAACAGAAGGACAGGAAGAATGCAGGCAGTGTCCTGGCATAGAATGCGGATGCCATGGATCAGCAGTGCATGATCCAATTCCTGCTGCGGTGATGAATATGTATCGATCCTTCTGGTCATAGTACAAGTATATCATCGGAAGCTGATAAAAATTGTCTGTTTATACCTAAACCGTCCCGCCAAAGTGGCAAACCGTCCCGCCTGGCATTGCCAAATAGATTTTTTCTTTTATGATGAACTAGGAAAAAAGGAGAGAACAGAGCATGAAAGCAATAGAAGGAATAAAGAAAATCCTGATACATGCAGCGAAAAATTCTCTATGCAGTGCATCACGTTTGGCGAATTATCAGGAAGATGTCCGCGATCTGAAGAAAAAGCTTGCAGATCAGAAATAAAACATGTTGATGTTCTTCTTCTGAAGCAGTGGCATCTTGATAGAAAATGACAGTGAGAAGGGGTCCTTGCTGTGATTGGATACGGAGGAAGAAGGCAGAACATTGCGGTTCATGCATGCAGTGCATGGTCCGCAGTATCAATGCAGGAGCGACGCCCTGCTGCAGCAATGGAAACAAAAAAATGACGCAGTGGATCAATGGGGACAGTATAAACTTATTTCTTGCTATGCAGCATACCGTATTCTTAGACAAATGATAATAGATTGTTTCACGATATATGTCAGTAAATTTCAGCGGACGATCGAAACACTGCTCTTTCTGGAACTTACATCTGAAAACATCAGGATTGCCTGCTTTGCAGGTCTAATTTGCGGTACATTGCCGATACGGCAGTGTGCTTTTTTCATGCCTCAATTCTGTCAATATCAAGCGAAAATGACACAGAATAGATGAAGTATCAGCGGGAGTTCTCTTCCGCTGTTTTTAGAAGCCAAATTGGTGGTGCTTATGGGCTTTTTCTTGTGCCCGTAAGAAGGTTGCGCGCTTCCAAGGATGTGACATTGGTGGAATATAAACTTTCCTTGGCT
>JAAYWN010000153.1 GCA_012516665.1 Erysipelotrichaceae bacterium | reverse complement strand
GGCTACCAGCCAACCCTGGCAACTGAAATGGGCCAGCTGCAGGAGCGCATCACTTCTACTTCTGCCGGCTCCATTACATCCGTGGAATGTGTCTATGTCCCGGCCGACGATCTGACTGCCCCGGCTCCGGCAACGACATTCTCCCATCTGGATGCCAAGACCGTACTGGACCGCGGTATCGCTGCATTGGGTATCTATCCGGCAGTTGATCCGCTGGCTTCCTCTTCCCGTATGCTTGATCCGCTGGTCATCGGCGATGAGCACTACGAAACAGCGCGCCGCGTACAGCAGCTGCTGCAGCGCTACAAGGAACTCCAGGACATCATTGCCATCCTCGGCATGGATGAACTTGGTGAAGAAGACCGCAAGACTGTCGCAAGGGCACGCCGTATCCGCAACTTCCTGTCCCAGCCGTTCAGTGTTGCCGAGCAGTTCTCCGGACTGAAGGGAATCTATGTACCGGTCAAGGATACCGTCCGCAGCTTCAAGGAAATCCTGGACGGCAAGTATGACGATCTGCCGGAAGCCGCATTCCTGAGCGTCGGTACGATTGAAGATGTTGTCAAGAAGGCAGAGACTCTGAAATGAGTGCCATTCACTGCCGGATCGTGACCCCGGAAGGAATCTTTCGGGAGATGGATGCGTCGATCATCAACATCGAGGCAGAAGACGGCCAGCAGGGAATCCTGCCGGAGCATATGCCGCTGGTGACCATGCTGAAGATCGGCAGACTCACGACTGAAGAAAAAGAAGGACGCAGGGAGTATGCCATTGCCGGCGGGCTGTTCTATTTCCGCGACAACCGGGCAGACATCCTGACAGATGCCATCGAGTCCAAAGAAGATATTGATGAAGAGCGCGCAGAAGCCGCAAGACAGCGTGCAGAAAAGCGTATCAGTTCCAATGACCCGAACGTTGATCTCAAGCGGGCACAGATTGCCCTCAACAAGGCAGTCAACCGCATCAACGTCAAGTCACATTAGTGAAGCAGCACCCTGGACAGTATCCGGGGTGTTTTTATGTGGATCAAAATGACAGAGTCGTATCTGATCACATGGGATTCGGATTATATTCCGAAAAATCCATTGAAATCGGAGTTTCCCGGATCATAGCGGAAACAACGAGCCATGATAATCGATGCAAAGAACTGCACAGAACTTTGAAAGCCGCATACCAGGCAAAAAATCATAATGAAGCAAAGTCTCTGCAGTATATGCAAAATAACCAAAATCCTGCGGATCGATTAAGACAGTATGTACATATGAAATGTAAGCGCATCCAAATATAATTTGAGTATGAAAGGGAGGGAAGATATGGAGTTCAATATCTTGCTGATGTCACATGGAGATTCTGCAAAAGCAATCCTAAGCAGTTCTGAAATGATCGTTGGGAAGTCGGATCACATCCAGGCAATATCATTGATGCCAGGGATGTCTGTTGAGACTCTGATTGATGAGGCAAAGAGAGTTCTTGACAGCAATACTGGAGAAACACTGATCATGACGGATCTTTACGGCGGTACACCTTCAAATGTTGCACTGATGCTGACGCAGCAGTACAAGGTGAAAGTAATTACAGGATTGAATCTGGCAATGCTTCTAGAAACGTTGATTGTAAGACAGAATTCAGACAATGAATCACTCGATCAGATTTTAGAAAGCCTGGTCACAACAGCAAAAGACGCATGCAGGCAAGTGGTACTAGAGGAGAGATGAGATGGATATTGTTCATACAAGGATCGATTACCGATTGATTCACGGCCAGGTAATTACAAAGTGGCTCAAAGTTTGCGGGGCGGAGAAGATTGTGATTGTGGATGACTCACTGGTGAAAGACAGCTTCCTGACGATGGTATACAGAATGGCGGCACCGACAGGAATTGAAGTCATCATTACAAGCTGCGAAGATTTCCAGAAAGCAAAAAACGATCTGGAAGGAAAAGTACTTCTGTTATTCAAAACAATCGATATGGCTTTAAAAACAGTACAGGATGGACTCGACATCAGTGCACTGCAGGTTGGCGGACTTGAAAATACCGCAGGCAGAAAGATTGTACATAATCAGATTTCCATGGATATGAATGATTATGAAAAGCTGAAAGAAATTGAAAATAAAGGCATCAAAGTATACTTCCAGACTGTGCCTGGAGAAGAAGAATCTGATCTTGAAAAGGTCAGAAAAAAATTGTAGGAGGAAACCACAATGAGTGTATATACAGCGATACTGATTGGTCTGATCTATTGGATTTCTGCCTCAAGAGTATGGTATGGATTCTCGATATTCAGAATGCCTATTGTACTTGCCCCAATCATGGGCCTGATCTTTAATGACATGCAGAATGCGCTGATTATCGGCGCAACAATTCAGATGATCTATATTGGTTCCATCGCTCCCGGAGGAAATCCGCCAGCTGATGAAGGACTGGCAGCATGCATCGCAATCCCGGTCGCATTAACAACACACATGGCACCGGAAATCGCCATCACATTGGCTATTCCCCTGGGTGTGTTAGGCGTAGCAATTGAAAATATTAGAAAAACATTGAACACAACATTTATGCATATGGCAGATAAGTATGCGGAAAAAGGCGACGTAAAAGGAATCGCACGCTGCGCAACAATCTATCCTGTTCTGCTTGCATTCCCAATGCGATTTCTGCCCGTGTTTATTGCCTGTCTCTATGGGTCTGAAGCAATTCAGGCATTCCTGAATGTTCTTCCTCAGTGGATTCTGAACGGACTGTCAGTTGCAGGTAATATTCTTCCCGCACTTGGCATTGCAACCACAATGATTGTGATTGGAAAGAAACAGTATCTTCCGTTATTCATCATTGGATTCTTCATGGTTACATATTTCAAGCTGAGTACAATTGCAATTGCAATTTTCGGTCTCTGCGCAATTGTGTTTGCATTATGGAATCAGAGCACATCGAAGGAGGCATAAAAACAGATGACGCAGGATAATGAAATCATTGAAAAAACGGAGATTATCACTAAAAAAGATTTGAATAAAGTATTTCTCCGCTGGCATTTCTTTACAGAGACTTCGCTGAACTTTGAACGTCTCCAGGCGCTTGCGTTCTGTTATTCAATCAGTGGTGTACTGGAAAAGCTGTACCCAAACAAAAAGGATCTGTCAGAAGCGCTGCAGCGTCATCTGAATATGTATAACACCCAGGGAACATGGGGTGGCATTATAAATGGCATTACTGTAGCGTTGGAAGAAAAGATTTCTCAGGATCCGGAACACGAAGAAGATAGCAAAGTGCTCGTAACAGGACTCAAAACCGGTCTGATGGGACCGATTGCAGGCATTGGTGACACACTTGACTTCGGCACCTTAAGGCCGATTGTGATTGGCCTCTGCGTACCGTTTGTCATGCAGGGATCGATTATTGCAGCATTTGTCCCGCTGATCTGGCAGGTTGTATATATGGGTACAGTCTGTAACATCATGGTCAAGGAGGGATATGAAAAAGGGAAGGAATCAATCGTATCAATATTACAGTCTGGACGGATTCATAAAGTCATTAATGGCGCTGGCATGTTTGGATTGCTGATGATGGGAGCTCTATCAGCTACATATGTAAAAATCACAACTCCGCTGACTATCGTGTCTGAAGCGGGCACAGAAATTGTGATTCAGGATATGCTGGATAAGATTGTGCCAAATATGCTGCCGATCGCAGCGGTCTTCGCTATGTACTTCTATTTCACTAAGAAGGGGCCGCGATATATTCAGGTATTGTTATATGTGATAGTGCTCAGTCTGGTCTTCAGCTTCTTGGGAATTCTTTAGGGAGAAATATAATAAAAATGAATAGAAAACAACTCAAGGGTATTATCCCTGCTTTAATCACGCCGTTTACAGAACAGCAGGACTTAGATCTAAATGCAACAAGACAGCTTGTTGAGTATTTGCTGCAGCATGGAGTACATGGATTATTCGTTGCCGGAACCAATGGCGAAGCGCACTTAATGAATCATGATGAAATCGTAGCATTGACAGAAACTGTGGTGGACGAAGTGAATGGCAGAGTTCCGGTAATATCAGGTGCGGGAAAATGCTCCACTGCTGAGACGATTGAATTGGCAAATAGGCTGAAAAATGCTGGTGCAGATTATATTTCACTGGTCACACCGTATTATCTTGT
>JAAYWN010000152.1 GCA_012516665.1 Erysipelotrichaceae bacterium | reverse complement strand
TAAGGAACACCACGGAAGAGATAGTTGTTTGTAATGCTTGGTGCACCGACATTCTGCAGATGCATCATCAAAGCTTCTTCACCATAATTGAAATCATGGTTTCCGACATTGATATAGTCATACTGCATTTCATGCATGATCGCTGTGATCGGTGAGATCTCGTCTGCATGTTTTAAATAATGAAAGAAAGACAGCGGAGAACCAGCCAGCGAATCACCATTATCTAATAAAAGTGTATTTTCAGTGCGCAGGGACTGTACCAAAGTATACAGCTGTCCAAAGCCTTGCTTCTGTACTGAACCATCCGCATAGCTGTACGGATAGATCAGACCGTGAACATCAGATGTAACTAGAATACGAATAGGATCGTTCATAATACCTCCACAAAACATGGCTATTATACTCTCAAAAGAAGAGAATTAATGATAAAATAGTGGGCATATGATTGAGAATGGCTGTGAGCAGTTTCGCAAGGAATTGAATTTTCGAGATCTTGGAGGATATTCTGCGGCAGATGGCAGAAAGATCAAGCACGGAATCTTCTATCGCTCGGGCGCTTTCAGCCGAATGAACACAGCAGAAAAAAAGATCTTTGACGGACTGGGGATCCAATGTGTCATTGATCTGAGAACAGAGGAAGAGAATCGCCGGAGCCCAGATCCATCATTGAATATTCCGGTCTATCGATGCAGCGGTGCTGTCTCCAAAGGGGGAGAAGGAATCGACTTTTCTCCGAAAGGAATGAACCAGATCGGAAGCGCAGGAGAAAAACAATGGGATCTTCTGCAAGAGTACTATCAGGAGATGCCCTTTCAGAATCCAGCTTTTCAGATGATCATGAAACAGGTGGAACAGAAGCATGTGCCCCTCTGCATTCATTGTGCCACAGGAAAAGATCGAACGGGGGTTGCATGCATGATCCTGCTGCTGATGCTGGGCGCTGAGGAAAGAACGGTGCTGGATGATTATATGCTCAGCTGCACCTATCGTAAGAGAGTGATTGATCATGTGCTTGAAAATAATAAAGAAAAGATCGAAGCTGATCCGATCCTGAAAAAACTGCTGATCATGAAAGATGGTGTTTTAAGGGAAACGGGAGAAGCTGTCCTGAAGAATATCCGGGAAAGATATGGGTCCTATGCTGATTATTTTAAAAATGAGTTTGGGCTGAAGGAAGAACAGATCCAAAAGATGAGAAATTGGTATCTGGAATAAAAAACAGCGCAGGTTTAATATAAAAATTACATGCGTTTACAGCAAATTTTACATTTCAATACTACAATATCTATGGGATGGAGCAGGGAATGGAAAATTTCACCTTGAAGCATCTTGAAACAGCGGAATGACATGTATAAAATCAAAGTTAGATTATGTTTCGAAAAAAACGATACAAAAATTATCGCACCTAGATAATAATATATGATAGATCTGATCGAAAAGCAGTTGTTTTCTTAAGAGGGCATTATTGGACATTCTAGAGATGGCCATAATGATATGTGAGAAATCACAAAAGGGAGGAATAAATGAACAAGAAGCTTTCATCAGTATTACTTGCAGCAGTAATGTTGACTGGCTGTGCATCTGGCGGAACAGCATCAGCATCTGCAGCGGCAACAACAGCAAGCGGCAAAGCTGCTCCAGCTGAATCTGGTAGCAAGACAATTGACGATCTGACCGTGGAATTCGTTCCATCTAAGGATGCCGATGTCATCATTACAGGTACCAAGGGATTGGATAAGCTGATCATCAATGCTATGAAAGAACAGGGATATACGATCGGAAAGGTCGATATTACTGTTGGCACAAACTATGATGCAACAGGTGAAGGCATGTCTTCAGGCAGTATTGATGTAGGCTGGCTTCCAGGCGGCACATATGCACTGTATTCCAATGAGACAGATGTTGTTCTGACAGCTACAAGAAACGGTCTGAGCAATGATTCTACAGATCCTGCAACATGGAACGGCGATGCCAATGCAACAAAGAAGATCGGTGATCAGGTCAAGAGCTATCGTTCATTGATCTATGCAACTCCTTCTGCTTATGGCAAAGAGCTCGCTGCTAAGGTCAACAAGGGTGAGAAGCTGACATGGGATGATCTGAACAAGGCTAACTGGGGTGTTCAGAAGACATCCAGTTCTGCTGGCTATATCTATCCTACAATGTGGCTGGAAAATAATTATGATGGCAAGAAGATCTCTGATCTTGAACATGTAACTGTTCTTGACAGTGGATATGGCACAGCATTTGCACAGGCTGCTTCTGAATCTCTGGATATCATCGTATGCTATGCAGATGGCAGAAATGACTATGAAGATTCTTGGAAACTTCCTACAGATCAGAAGGACAGCACAGGCAAGGCAGGCATGGGCCGTACAGATTCTATCTGGAATGAAATGAATGTTATTGGTGTTACAGAGCCGATCTATAACGATACAGTCGCTATCACAATGGCAAATAAGGACATCTATAACAAGGAATTCATCTCTGCACTGCAGAAGTCATTGATCTCGATCATTGGCACAGATGAAGG
>JAAYWN010000195.1 GCA_012516665.1 Erysipelotrichaceae bacterium | reverse complement strand
TGGAATCAGTACACGTCATCTTCAGGGATATTTAGATTGGATCACAATATGCAAAAAGCTGAAATATACGACAGAAGCGAAGAGAAGATCCTATGTTGTATACATGGATACAGCGTTTCTAAAACAGATGTTAACTACATTAAATATCTGCTCGCAGCCTCAGCCAGTATCTTTATATGATGCATATTCTGAGTATCATTATGGGATCTTCGGAGATTTTAATCAAAATCAGCACTTATCTTGAAAAGAGCGTTTTTTTTACTATTGCACAGCAGATTAAGGCCCGAAGCCACTGCCCTAGGGGTGAGATGAATATCCTTGATACACGAATAACTGATGTATCAACTCTCGCGAGCTGTTCCATGAAAGGAATTCTTTTCATGTGTCCTAAAAAAACCAATGCCTTCAACAACCACTTGACATTGGTCTTTACATAACAGTGAATCATCGTGTGTTGCCTGAAGATATTCCATTCATTTTGCTGCTTAGCGCTTGTTCTTCAGGCACTTTGATCTATGAATCCAGAACCAATTCTTCAGCTAACATATTTATAGATTGAGAAAATTGGTGAAACTATCCTTCTGATATTCCATTTTCTATGTTTATGGATACGAATCTATTATCCACTGTTCTTTGCTGCTTTAAACAAAGCCATTTCAAAATAGTTTAAGATTTATTGCTGATCTGTTCCCGCATGCGCTGTCTTGCATTTTTTCCAGGTCTCTTTTTTTTATTTCGAGAGCGTGATGGGGAATGCTCGACTTTATTAGCAGTATCGTGTTTCTTTTGAACATGCTTTTCTTCTGTATTTCTGCCAAAGCCAGAGTGCTTCGCTGCTGTACTTGCAAAAGACAATTGTTTTTGAGAATTTTTTCTGCCTTCAGTGTCTGTACCAGTTTCCGTTTTCTTGTAGTTTTTATGCTGTAAAGGAGGTTTTTTGCCATGCCCTTGTGAAGTCTTGAAATGACTTGGCGAAACCGATTTCGTTTTAGAAGCATGCTCAAAAGTTCCTTCTGCCTTGTTTGTGTGAACTGTCTTCTGCTTAGAAATCTTCTTCTTTTCAGAAGATCTGCTGTGTTCTGATTTTCTTCTGCTGCCAGATCTTTTTTTAGCAGCCGCAGAAGACTGCTTCTTACGTTCCAATTCAATCGAGTACGCACTTTGCATCATCGTAATCTCATGTTTCAGTAGTTTTTCTATATCATGCAGAAGATCGAGTTCTTCACTGCAGCAAAGCGAAATCGCAATTCCAGATTTGCCAGCACGGGCAGTACGCCCAATCCGGTGAATATACGATTCTGGTTCTTCTGGAAGATCATAATTAAATACATGTGAAATCTTAGGAATGTCAATACCGCGTGCCGCAACATCGGTCGCCACCAGGACATTGACCTGACCCGTACGGAATCTCTGCAGTGCATTCTGCCGCTGTCCCTGTGTTTTATCTCCATGAATTGCAAGTGCTTCAATATCAAATTCTTTTAGTTTCCTGACCAGGCGGTCTGC
>JAAYWN010000151.1 GCA_012516665.1 Erysipelotrichaceae bacterium | reverse complement strand
ATGCGGATTTGTTCCATATCGTACCGTTCAGTACAAGACCAAGATGAATACCGTCGAAGAGACAGAGACCAACCTTCTTACGAAAGAAGATTGGATGAAGCATGCAGAATTGCACAAATAAGTTTGAATTCGTTATAATACTTGTACTATGTCAGATCTATTTGAATATGCCGGACAGGAAACAAAAGAAAAGAATGAACCTTTAGCTGCCAGAATGCGCCCTGAGACGTTGGAAGAAGTTGTTGGTCAGGAACATATTGTCGGCAAAGATAAGCTTTTATACCGTGCCATCAAAGCAGACCAATTAAGCTCGATCATTCTATACGGACCGCCCGGGACCGGCAAGACAACTTTGGCCATGGTCATTGCTCATTCTACCAGTGCGGAGTTTGAACAGATCAATGCTACGGCGGCTGGAAAAAAAGAAATGGAGCAGGTCATTGCTCACGCTAAAGAGAATCTTGGCGCGTATGGCAGAAAGACCATTCTGTTCATTGATGAGATTCATCGCTTCAATAAGGCACAGCAGGATTATCTGCTTCCTTTTGTGGAAGATGGCACGATCATTCTGATCGGTGCTACCACAGAGAATCCTTATTTTGAGGTCAATGGTGCTCTGCTGAGCAGGTCACGTATCTTTGAACTGCATTCCTTGGCAGCAAAAGATATTCTGGCTCTGATTCAAAGAGCGGTAAATGATCCAATCAAAGGTATTGCCGGCGATATGGTCAAAGTCGATGAGGATGCAGAAAAATTCCTGGCTGATGTCGCTGACGGTGATGCTCGCGCTGCACTGAATGCGTTGGAATTGGCTGATCTGACAACGGGACGGAGCGATGATGGCTTTATCCATATTACGCTTTCTGTAGCTGAAGAATGCATACAGAAGAAGGCGGTGCGCTATGATAAAACAGGGGACAATCACTATGATACGATCTCAGCTTTTATCAAATCAATGCGCGGTTCAGACCCCGATGCAGCGGTATACTATCTTGGCAGAATGCTCTCGGCTGGCGAAGATGTCAAATTCATTGCCCGCCGGATCATGATCTGTGCTTCGGAAGATGTAGGCAATGCAGATCCAAGAGCTTTAGAGATTGCTGTGTCTGCTTCTTTGGCTGTCGAAAGAATCGGCATGCCGGAAAGCCAGATCATTCTGTCCCAGGCTGCTTCCTATGTTGCCTGTGCACCAAAATCGAATTCAGCAGTCAAAGCAATTTCAAAAGTGATGGGAGTCATTGAGAAGACTGGCAATCTGCCAATTCCTTCATATCTGAAAGATGCGCATTACCCAGGTGCAGTGAAACTGGAGCATGGTAATGGCTATCAGTATGCTCATGATTATCCGCATCATTATGTAGAACAGCAGTATCTGCCAGATGCCCTGAAGAACGAAAGCTTCTATGAATTGTCGGACATTGCCTATGAAGCTAAGCTGCAGAAATGGCTGGCTTCCATCGGTAAGAAGAATATTCATCGCGAGAAGAAATAGGCGGATGCCTGTTTCTTTTTTAGGAACGGAATCCTTTGAACACAATGATATAATGAGGACAATTGAACGGAGTGAAAAATCATGATAGAAACAATGAAATTATTGGTGGCAGATATTGACGGTACGTTAGTCAATGAGCCAAGAGAGATGATGCCTTTGACGCGAGCAGTGCTCAATGATCTGCATACAAGAGGAGTATTGTTAGGCATCGCGAGCGGCAGACCGCTTGGTCCGCATCTGTATGAACAGAAAGATGAATGGAAAGTCAATTTCAATTTTGATATGTGGATCGGCATGAATGGAGGACAGCTTTACGATGTGCATAAAGATACGTATGAGCACTTCTATAAGTTGCAGCCGAAAACAATTGAGGAGATCATCACTTTCATGAAGCCGATGCATGCGAATCCATTTATTTATCTTGGCGAAGACATGCTGAGCGAAGAAGTGGATGAAGAGATGTTTGAAAGCATGAAACGTCATCATATTCAATGCACAAAGGTAGAAGAGCTCAGTGAACTTTGGAAAGGACCGACCAGTAAGATACTGTTCCGTTTATCAGATGCTTCGCAGATGCCGGAGGCAGAATCATTTGCGGCACAGCATCCTTCCAAAGATTATGCAGCTTTCAAGACACAGCCTACCATGCTTGAATTTCAGGATCCACGAGTCAATAAGGGACTTGGAGTTGAAAGATACTGTCAGCAGAATGGCATCTCTCTGGATGAAGTCATGGCTTTCGGCGATATGTCCAATGACAATGGCATGATGAGCACGGCTGGGTGGTCGGTCTGCCTGAAGAATGGTTCCGATGATACAAAGGCCTTGGCCAATGCAATTACTGAATATGATAATGATCATGATGGCCTTGGTCATTATATGATCGATCATTGGTATGTAACGCATGGCTGGAAGACACCGGAACCGCTGGATATTTAGCGGTTGAAATATTGCTGAGATGGTATACTATTTTCCTGTTGCACAATAAAGAAGGAGAAAACAGGATGAAAGAATTTGCCCCGATCAAAGAAGGAAAAGTCCGCGAGATCTATGATAACGGTGATTCCTTAATTATGGTAGCCACAGACCGTATTTCCGCTTTTGATGTAATTCTGAAGAACAAAGTTGCAAAGAAAGGCACTGTGCTTACGCAGATGTCAAAGTTCTGGTTTGATTTCACAAAGGATATTGTATCGAATCATATGATCAGTACGGATGTCAATGACATGCCCGAATACTTTCATCAGCCGCAGTTCATCGGCAATTCCATGCTCTGCAGAAAATTGAATATGATCCCTATTGAATGCATTGTCAGAGGCTATATCACAGGCTCAGGCTGGGCATCTTATCAGAAGAACGGAACAGCATGCGGGATTCAGCTGCCTGCCGGTCTGAAGGAATGCGATCAGCTTCCAGAACCAATCTATACACCATCGACAAAAGCAGATCTCGGCGATCATGATGAGAATATCAGCTATGCAGAATCAATCGATGTCTTAGAGAAAAAGTTCCCTGGACATGGCAGGGAGTATGCGACTAAGATCAGGGATTATACCATTGCTTTATATAAAAAATGTGCAGAATATGCGCGTACAAAAGGCATCATTATTGCCGATACAAAGTTTGAATTCGGCCTCAATGAAAAAGGAGAGGTTGTCATCGGAGATGAAATGCTGACACCTGATTCCAGCCGTTTCTGGCCAGTAGAGGGCTATGAGCCAGGCCATGGACAGCCTTCATTTGATAAGCAGTTTGTCAGAGATTGGCTGAAGGCTAATCCAGAGAGCAACTATCAGCTGCCGCAGGAAGTCATTGATAAGACGATTGCAAAATATAAAGATGCATATAAACTGCTGACAGGAAAAGAACTGGAAGCGTAAGGGAAGAGAAATCTTCCCTTTTTTGTGGGGATTTTTTCTCGATCCTGCCAATAAAAAGGTGAGAGGAGAAAAAAAATGAAAAATGCAATTACCGAGATCAGCGGATATCCATATCCTGATAAGATCAGCTGTTTTCGCAGCAGCTGCAGAAATTATCGCAGCAATCAGTACTTATTAAGAAAAATGGAACAAAGTCTGCAGGAACAGAAAATCTATGGAGATCGTGTCTATGATTATGCCGGCGGACAGTTCTGCAGTGAAGCGGATTTCAAAAGAAGGTATGTCCTGCTGAAAGATCGTATCAATGAAGTAGAAGAGGTGCTGCGCTATGTCAGAATATCCTATGGCGAAGAAGCTGCAGGCATGCTGGAAGAGGCGTACATTCAGGGAAAGAAACAGAAAAAGATCGCTCATCAGCACAGGATTACCGAAAATGTACTGCAGAAGAAATATCGCTTCTGGCTTGAAAATGCAGTTTATCGAAACAATGAGGTACGTTCATGAAAAGAAGACTGCACATCTGGAAGGCTCTGGCATCTTTTTTTGTCATGCTGCAAGTATTTATCTCCGCCATGATACCATTGCAGGCAGGCGTTCGTGTTGAGATGGCCTCCAGCGGGATCAGGATCATGGCTGACAGTTTTGAAGGCGGCACATTGATGATGAAAACATATAATGGTCTGCCAGCCTATTGCATTGAACCGCGGGTCGATTTCAGTAAGGAAGATGTTTATGATGTCAGCTATTTTGAACAGTATCAGAATCTGTCTGCTTCGCAGCGGGAGCACATTGCTGAGTTCTCTTACTTCGGCTATGGATATGATGGACACAGCAGTCCGAAAGATTATGCAGCGTCACAGTATCTGATCTGGCTGGAGATTGATGATACTTTTGTCAGAAATGTCACTTATTATGATGAAGCCTCTGGATCCCAGATGACTTCAGATGTGGAAGCAAGCATCCAGCGCATCCTGAGTGATGTGAATGAGTATCAGAAGGAAACGGTGTTCAATGTTTCTGGTGCCGTAAATGAAAAAAACATCAAAGGTTCATATTATGGCACTGGCACAGCAGGAACGGATTTTTTCTTTGATGATATTTCTGGTGCGCTCTGTCATATGAAACTCGCGCAGAATGATTTCGGCGATGCCCTTGCATGGTCGAACAATCATGTATCGATCCATCTTTCATCTGCGACTGCAGGTGAGAAGCGGGCGAAGTTCATCAGCAACACGCTTTCCATCGGTGATCGGCCGCTGCTGCTGAGCGATGCATCGGGCCAATTTCAGAAGTTCTTCGTGCGCGGCGATATCAGCAGAACCGCACTTATCCAGCTTCATACACTGTTTACGGCTGATCTCAGCAAGACGGATCCAGAGGGCAGGCGAATTGCAGGAGCTTCTTTTCAGCTGTATGACAAGACAGCAGATGCTGTTATTGATACATGGATATCAGAACAGGAAGCACATCATATATCTGGCTTGGAAGGTGATCATGTTTACGTACTGAGCGAAGAAGGTGCACCGGTTGGATATTACTATGGCAATGAGATCAGTTTTCAGCCAGAACGGCAGACAGATATATCATTGGCAGACAGACCGATACGCTGCTCGATCCTGAAGGCAGATGAAAATGGATCGCCTGTATCAGGGGCGCAGCTGCAGCTGATAGATCAGACCGATGGACGTTCTCTGACATTTATCTCCACGCAGGATCCCTATGAGTGCGGAAGTTTTTTAAAGGCTGATCATTCTTATGCTGTGAAAGAACTGCAGGCACCGATTGGCTACTATGCCGTGCAGGACATTGAATTCTCCGTGACGCATAATGATGAGAGACCGATCCAGATCATTATGAAAGATCCGCATATTAATTATGAGATCATAAAAAAAGATGAAGCTGGAAAACCGGTAAAAGGTGCTTCTTTATCTCTTTATGATGTTTCATCTAAAGAAAAGGAACTTCTGAAGACATGGATCACAGGTATCGAACCAATGACCATCGGCGATCTGCTCAAGGCGGGACATTCTTACAGCATTGTCGAAAATGATGCTGCTTCAAAGTATTTTTTGGCCGTTGATCAGAATTTTACTGTCTCGCAGTATGCCGAAGAGACTGAACGGCACGAGATCACAGTCATTGATGATCATATCCGCTATGTCCTGCAGAAAGTAGATGAGAACGGCAAGGCAGTCAAAGATGCCAGACTGCTGATCACTGATATTACAGATCCTCTGGATGCTGATCGGGTTGTTCTGGATTGGCACAGTACAGAAGAACCGCTGACCATCAATATGTTTGAACGAGGACACACTTATCGTCTGCAGGAGATCGAGGGCCCAGATGGCTACTATCTGGCTGCTGATCAGATCTTCACGGTACCGGATCATGGCGATGCAAAACCAATCGTGATCACGTGTGAAGATGACCATATCGTGTACAGCTTCCTGAAAACGGATACAGCTGGAGAACCAATCGAAAATGCCGAACTGAAGATATATGAAAAAACAGAACAGGGAGAAAAAGAAATCCGTTCTTTTCTCAGCAAGAAAAACGCAGAACTGATCTACGGACTGAAGAGAAATACAGATTATGTTCTGAAAGAAACAAAAGCGCCGCTTGGCTTCTATGCAGCATCAGAGATACCTTTTCATACCGATGAACAAGGCACTGCTGCACCGATTGCTGTGGTGATGGAAGATCAGAAGATACAGGCTGTTCTGGTCAAGAATGATCCCGCAGGCAGACGGGTCGCTGGTGCAGTATTGGAAGTGAAAGATCATAATACAGGTCAACAGATCGGCACTTTTCAGACATCAGCGGATGCCGATATTGAGATAGGATCTCTTCTGCAGGCAGATCATACATATGACGTTCAGGAGATTGCAGCACCAAATGGCTATTACAAAGCAGAAGCACAGGTCTTCACGGCGTCATCATCTGAACCTAGTGCTATCCGGATCGTCATGGAGGATGCTTTGATCCATGCTTCGGTGAAAAAAACAGATCTGCTGGGACAGACTGTACCGGGAGCACATCTTAGCCTGATCCATGCCGAAGAGATTCTTGACCAATGGATCAGTGAAGATGTTCCGCATGATATTTCATCATACCTGCATGCAGGTGAAAAATATGAGATCAGAGAAGATCAGCCGCCGCAGGGATATTATGCTGCTGAACCAATCCCATTTACGATAAGTGATACGGCCGCAGAAGAAACAGAGATTTCCGTGAAAGATATGCCGATCCAGTATGAGATTCTTAAAACAGATGAACAAGGTACACCTGTGCCCGGCGTGATGTTAAGGCTGAGCGATGTTACGGTGCCGGAAACACAGCTGATCCGTGAATGGACGACAGCAGAAACAAGTGAAAAATTCGGTCGTGAGCTCTGCGCCGGACATCAGTATCTTTTGGAAGAGACAGCCTTGGCAGCTGGCTATCAGGAAGCAGAATCTCTGCGTTTTACGGTCTCTGAGAAGGGGATACCTCAGGCCGTGACTGTTCGTATGATTGATGAGACTAATGATATTTCTTTCCTGAAAACAGACGAGGCAGGAAACCCTCTGGCGGATGCGGAAATAGAAATTCAGGACAAAGATGGCAATGTGATCACTTCTTTTCTGTCAGATGGAACGCTGAAGGGCATCACATTGGACCGTATGGGAAAGAAGATCAGTTCCTATCTGATTGGAGGCGAAACTTACATCCTGCATGAAAAGAAGGCTCCATTCGGCTATGATCTCTGCGCGGATCAGATCTTTCAGATGACAGGAACCCTTGCTCAGCCGCAGGTCATTTCTCTGCTGGATCGCCCGAAAGCAGTATATCTGCAGATCGATAAGCGTTCAGCTGATGGCAGTATGCCGTACTTGGCAGACTGTGAGATCACGGTATATCACGCAGGCACAGATGAGCCTGCCCTTGACCTTAATGGCGATAAGGCACAGCAGCTGACAGCAGAAAAAGGCATCGTATCATTTCGGCTTCCATATACTTCTGATGGCTACTATGTGAAAGAGACGAAAGCACCGGATGGATATGCCATCGATCCAAAAGAAATACCACTGAGCAATGATCAGGAGGAATTCTTTCATCAGGAATCTCCGCAGGAGATCCATGTGGTCGATCATAAGAATGTCGATACAGGCACTGATCTGCCATATCATGCCGTCATGGCACTGCTTTGTGCATTTGGATGTCTATGCTTCATGAAATATCCGCATGAAAAAGCGTGAGCTCTTTTTGTTGGCATTGCTGTGCGGAAGTCTGAGCTATGCGGCATGCGATCTCTTCTTTTGGACAGGCGAGATCCATCATGGAAAGATACTGACGGAAGAGATACAGCAGATTGCAGAAGATCATGATACTAAGACAAAAAACGCGCCATTGAAAGAGATCAATGAAGATTATGCATGCTGGATGAAGATCAAGGATCTTTCACTCTCATTGCCAGTCGTACAGGGCAGCGATGATGCTTATTATCTGGATCATGCATTTGACCGCAGTGAAAATGGGCAGGGAACACTTTTCTTCTCTGCCTCAGATCAGCCGCATGATCCTGTCCGCATCATCTATGGCCACCATGTTCATTACGACCCAGCAGCAATGTTCTCTCCTTTGCTGCAATTGAAAGAAAAACAGGATCCCGTGATGTTCTCTCTGCAGTATGAAGAATATGAAGAACAATATCAGATCAGCTATCTTTTTGATCTGGCAAAGGGGTCATCGGAATTCACACTGCAGAAACATGCATTCACTTCAGCGGATGATTTTCATCAATGGATCCGCTATGCTGAAGAAAACACATTGATCCATGGCAGAGAAGGTACAGAGAATGATGCCTATGTCATTCTGCAGACATGCGGCAGAAAAAAAGATGAGTTTCTGATTGCAATCGGCATTAGAGCAGATATGTATAAGGTATTTGCTTGAAAGTCGGCATAAAAGCGAATACGATATTTGCATTGAGGTGAAATATGCAGAAACTAAGAGAGTCTTTCAGCAGATTCATGATGGGCAGAAATGGGGCAGATGCGTATGACAGGTTCCTGCTGATCATTGGCCTTACAGCAGATATCATCAGCTTATTTGCAGGCAGTGCCTATTTTCTGATCCTGGCGGATATCCTATTGATCTATGCGATTTTTCGGATGCTTTCAAAAAATATCGTTAAGCGCTCTATTGAGAATCAGAGCTATCTGCTTTTGAAAAATTGGGTACGGCACATTTTCAAGGCAGCACGATCCAATGTCAGCGATAAGGAACATCACTATTATGTATGCCCGCAATGCCATCAGATTGTCAGGGTGCCGCGCCATCGCGGAAAGATCGATATTACATGTCCTACATGCGGGAAGGAATTCAGCCGTAAAAGCTGATCATTTCCCGCTTTCTTTTAGACAAAATGTGATACAGTAGGTACGTTGAAAAGAAGGAAAGAAAAGATGAAAGAAATATCTGAAAAAGAATTGGCAGGCATGGCCGATGCCTACCGCAGAAATGAAAAAGCCAGAGTGGTGCGGAATGCTCTGACAAAAAATGATATCAGTACGATATCCCGTGTTTTCGAAGCGGAAGCAGCCAATCCAAACATTTTCTCAATTGATAACAAGACAATGACCGCAACGAATCAGAAGCAGTCCGGCAGATGCTGGATCTTCTCTTCAATGAATGTGCTGCGCGAGATCATTGCTAAGCGTTTTAAGATCAAGGATTTTGAACTTTCACAGAATTACATTGCTTTCTATGACAAACTGGAAAAAGCCAACTGGTTTATGGAATGCACACTGCAGGAACTGGATCAGCCAATCACTTCTGAAAATATGAGATTTTTATTGGAGTGGGCTGTAGGCGATGGCGGACAGTGGAATATGCTGCAGAGCATTGTCATGAAATATGGTATCTGCCCAAAGAGCGCAATGCCTGAGACTTATCAGTCCTCCCATACCAGAAATATGAATGGGGTACTGAATCTGAGACTGCGGAAATTTGCGGCCGATTCTCGCAGATTGGCAGCGGAAGGAAAGAAGAAGGAGATTGCTTCTTTGAAAAAGGAAGCGCTCAGTGAGATCTATGGTCTGCTGGCTTCCTGCTTCGGTATGCCGCCTGTTGAGTTTACCTTTGAATATCGTGATAAGGATGATAAGCATCATGCTGACTATCATGTCAAACCATTAGATTTCTATCATCAGTATCTGAAGACAGATCTTGAAGACTATGTATGTGTTATCAATGGTCCGACTGAAGACAAGCCATTCTATAAGACATATTCGGTTAAATACCTTGGCAATGTTGTCGGCGGTCACAAGATCGAACTTCTGAATCTGCCGATCAAGGAATTCAAAAAGGCAGCTCTGGATCAGCTGAAGGCTGGCGAACTTGTATGGTTTGGATGCGACTGCAGCAAGGATGCGGATCGTGCGCTGGGCCTTTGGGATGATGCACAGTATGATTATGCCAACACCTTTGATATGCAGCTTGATCTCACCAAGGCAGAAGCTCTGGATACAAGAGAATCAGCCATGAATCATGCTATGGTGCTGACGGGTGTCAATCTGAATGAAAAGGGACAGCCTGACCGCTGGAAGATTGAAAACTCCTGGGGCGAAGAAATTGCTAATAAGGGATTCTTTATTGCCAGTGATACATGGTTTGATAAATATATGTATGTTGTTGCCATCAATAAGAAGTATCTGTCCAAGAAAGCGCTCAAAGCTCTTTCTGGAAAGCCTGCGGAGCTGGCTCCTTGGGATCCGTTTGGAACTTTGGCTGACTGACAGCAATGCAAATGCGAGAATGCCGCTCTTTGAGGGCATTCTTTTTTCACGGCGTGGTATAATATTTACGTAGATTTGGAGCTGAACAATGAAAATCGGAGTCATATCTCTTGGCTGTGCCAAGAACTTAGTT
>JAAYWN010000150.1 GCA_012516665.1 Erysipelotrichaceae bacterium | reverse complement strand
GCATCCTGCTTGTACAAATACCCTATGGGGGTATATAACGATGATGCATAGAAAAGAGGTGCAGTGATGAAGGAAGGATCATGCCCGCAATGCAGCGGGAGACATAAGAAAAGAACAGCAGAAGAAAAAAAGACAATGCTGATGAGACTGAAGAGGATCGAAGGACAGATCCGGGGCATTGAAAATATGGTGGAGGATGACCGCTACTGCCCAGACATTCTGATCCAGGTATCGGCTGTGACCAATGCTTTGAACAGCTTTAATAAAGTCCTGCTGGCATCGCATATTCACAGCTGTGTTGCCCAAGATATCCGCAGCGGCAACGATGAAGCAATCGATGAACTATGTACCGTTCTGCAGAAGGTAATGAAATAGAAAGGAGGAGATATGAAGCAGTATAGAATCACAGGCATGACATGTGCCTCTTGCCAGTCACATGTTGAAAAAGCGGCAGCTAAAATTCCCGGTGTGAAGAATGCCTCGGTATCTCTTCTGACCAATACATTGCTTGTGGAAGGAGATGTGAGCGATCAGGCAGTGATCAAAGCGGTAGAAAGTGCTGGCTATGGGGCACAGAGAAAAGATGCCTATTCAGCCGATTGCCATAATAGTATAACTGAGCAGAAGGATGCTCTTGCTGATCATGAGACACCGAAGCTCAAGAAAAGACTGATCTGGTCGGCAGGATTCCTGATCCTGCTGATGTATATTTCAATGGGCCATAATATGCTGAATTGGCCGCTTCCATCATTTCTTGAACATAATCATCTTGGCCTGGGACTGACACAGATGCTGTTAGCAGCGGTCGTCATGATCATCAATAAACAGTTCTTTATTTCCGGCTTTCGCAGTCTGTTCCATGGTGCACCAAATATGGATACGCTGGTCGCACTTGGAAGCAGTGTATCGTTTGGATGGTCGGTATATGTTCTTTATCAGATGACGGTCATGATCACGAGCGGTGCAGGCAACATGGATCTGATGGCACTGTATCATGATCAGCTGTATTTTGAATCGGCTGCTATGATTCCCTGTCTGATCACGATCGGAAAAACATTGGAAGCTGTTTCGAAAGGCAGAACGACAGATGCATTGAAGAACCTTCTGAAGATGGCACCGAAAAGTGCAGTGCTGATCCGCGATGGCAGAGAAGTGAAGGTCGGTATCGAAGAAATGCAGATCGGGGATATCTTTGCTGTAAAGCCAGGAGAAGCGATCCCGGTGGATGGTGTCGTGATATCCGGATCCTCAGCCGTCGATGAATCTGCCCTGAGCGGAGAATCTCTGCCGGTAGATAAAGAAGTGAATGACCAAGTCAATGCAGCGACCATGAATCGATCCGGCTATTTTCAAGCCAGAGCAGTGCGCATCGGAGAAGATACCGCATTTGCTCAGATCATTCAGATGGTAAGCGACGCGTCTGCAACAAAAGCGCCGATAGCAAAGATCGCGGATAAAGTATCCGGTGTATTTGTGCCGGCAGTCATACTGATTGCTGTGATCGTATTGATGGCATGGCTCCTGATGGGCCAATCTGTATCTTATGCTTTGGAAAGAGCGATATCTGTCTTAGTGATCTCATGCCCTTGTGCGCTGGGATTGGCTACACCGACAGCCATCATGGTGGCCAATGGCGCCGGCGCAAAACAAGGGATCTTGTTCAAGACCTCAGAAGCACTGGAAAATACCGGCCGTATCCAGATTGCGGTATTAGATAAAACAGGGACCATAACAGCCGGCAGGCCAGAAGCCGCCAAGATCATACCGGTCGAAGGCATCACGGAAGAAACACTGCTGTTAACGGCAGCTGCATTGGAAGAGCATAGTGAACATCCATTGGCAAAAGCCATCATAAAATATGCGGCAGATAGGAACATGCATGCAGAAGAGATCGATGAATTTGCTGTGCATGCAGGCAATGGCCTGGAAGGAAAACTGCAGGGGCAGAAAGTGTATGCTGGCTCGTTAGCTTATCTGCAGACAAAGATCCGTGTCCCGCAGGAATATATATTAAAAAGTGAACATTTAGCAGAACAAGGTATGACGCCGGTCTTCTTTGCCAAAGAAGATCAGCTGCTCGGTATGATCGGCATTGCGGATGCCATCAAGCCAGATTCAGCAAAGGCCATTGCTGAGATCAAAGCTATGGGCATTGAAACGGTGATGCTGACAGGAGACAATGCACGTACTGCTGAAGCTATCGGCACGCAGGCTGGGGTGGATCATATTATTGCCGGCGTACGTCCGGATGGCAAAGAAAAAGCAGTGGCAGAACTGCAGAAATACGGCAAAGTTCTCATGATCGGCGATGGCATCAATGATGCTCCAGCTTTGAGCAGGGCAGATATCGGCATGGCTATCGGCGCCGGTACAGATGTTGCTATCGATGCAGCGGATGCTGTACTGATGAATTCCCAACTGAGCGATGCTGCGGCTGCGATCCGTCTGAGCCGTGCGGCGATCCGCAATATTCATGAGAATCTATTCTGGGCCTTTGCCTATAACATCATTCTCATCCCAATGGCAGCCGGTCTGTATCCTGGTATCCAGATGAACCCAATGTGGGGCGCTGCCGCCATGTCGCTTTCCAGCTTTACCGTATGCATGAATGCACTGCGCCTGAATCTTGCAAAGATCCATGATGCATCCTCAGACCATGCGATGAAACATAAAGCAGATGCAGATAGAATTGATGAGATATGCAGATCGTTCAGTACCATAGAAACAGAATGTGCAGTTACTTTGGACAATAAGAAAGAAGAGGAAAACAAAGTGAAAGAAACAGTAAAGATCGAAGGCATGATGTGCATGATGTGTGAGAAACATGTCAAGGAAGGATTGGAAGGAGTAAAGGGCATTGTGTCGGCGGAAGCATCGCATGATGCAGGTACGGCTGTCATCACTGCTGACCGAGATGTTCCGGAAGCAGAGATCAAGAAAGCAGTAGAAGATGCAGGCTACAAATTTGTTGGCATTGAGAAGTAAAAAAGCACAATATCTGCCGAAGGGCATGCCGGAAGGTGTGCCTTTTTTGCTGGAAAATAAGAAAGCTTCGGTTGTAAGCGTTTACTTGTGATTTTCTTAACAAAATGTCTTGCAAGAGAGAAAACGGCATGCTACTCTACTCATGTGAAATGATTCACAGGAGGACAGAATATGGTACAGCGTAAGAAAAGCACAGCCGCTCCAACGAAAAAAGCAGCTCCTAAAAAGGCCGCACCGATCAAAGCATCTCCCGTAAAAAATGAGGAACCTAGAATTGCTGAAGTAGATGAGAAAGTAGCGAAGGCATTAAAAGCACTGGATGACTATGCATCCTTCGATCAGGAAAAGATCGATTACATTGTAGCCAAGTGCACGGTCGCTGCGCTGGATCAGCATGGCGTATTGGCAAAGATGGCAGTAGATGAGACAGGACGCGGTGTCTTTGAAGACAAAGCGACAAAGAATCTATTTGCTTGCGAATATATGGTCAACAATATACGTACGATGAAGACCGTCGGCATCATCAGTGAAGATCCGGTGACCGGGATCCAGGAAGTAGCTGAACCGGTCGGTGTGATTGCCGGTATTACACCGGTGACCAATCCGACATCAACAGCGATCTTTAAGTCATTGATCTGCCTGAAGACAAGAAATCCAATTATCTTCGCATTCCACCCTTTGGCACAGAAGTGCTCAGCTGCAGCCGCAAAGATCGTATATGATGCAGCGCTGGCTGCCGGTGCACCGGAGAACTGCATTCAGTGGATCGATGAACCTTCCATGGAAGCTACTTCTGCACTGATGCACGCAGATGGAGTATCTACTATTCTTGCGACCGGCGGCAATGCCATGGTCAAAGCTGCTTATTCCTGCGGCAAGCCGGCCTTGGGCGTCGGGGCGGGAAATGCCCCTGCTTATATTGAAACAACCGCAGATATCAAGCAGGCAGTCAATGATATCGCAATGTCCAAAGCATTCGACAATGGCATGATCTGTGCTTCCGAACAGACGGTGATCGTTGATAAAGAGATCTATGATGATGTGAAAGAAGAATTCCTGCATTACAATGTCCACTTCTGCACACCGAAAGAAAAGAAATTATTAGAGACGTATATGTTCGGGGCAAATGCCCATACTCCGGAAGCGAAGAACGCAAGACTGAATGGGGCGGTAGCAGGCAAGCCGGCAGCTTGGATCGCGGCTCAGGCAGGCTTCACGGTAGATCCGGATACTTCGATCTTAATGGCGGAAGTTGGGGAACCTGGCATCGATGAACCATTATCCAGAGAAAAGCTGTCTCCTGTCCTTGCTTTTGAAAAAGCAGAAGATGTTGCGGATGGCTTCAATAAAGCAGAAGCTACTTTGATGCTCAATGGCGTTGGACATACAGCTGCGATCCATACGAGAAATGAAAGCTTGGTCAAGGAATACGGCAAGCGCATGAAAGCATGCCGTCTCATCTGGAACTCACCAACGACTTTCGGCGGCATCGGAAATATCTATAACAGTTTCATTCCTTCTCTGACACTGGGATGCGGATCCTATGGTCATAACTCAGTCGCCGGCAATGTCAGTGCGATCAACCTGCTCAATATCAAGAAGATCGGAAAGAGGAGAAATACTATGCAGTGGTTCAAAATTCCAAGCAAGATCTATATCGAACAGAACTCTATCACTTATCTTCGCGATATGCGGGAGATCAAGCGTGCATTCATTGTTACCGATCAGTCCATGGTACAGCTGGGATATCTCAGCCGTATTACCGATCAGCTTGAAAAGAGAAATAACAAAGTCATCTATCAGCTGTTCTCTGATGTAGAACCGGATCCATCGATCCAGACGGTCAAAAAGGGATGGGCCCTGATGGAAGCCTTCAAACCGGATACGATCATTGCCTTGGGCGGCGGATCTGTCATGGATGCGGCCAAGGGCATGTGGCTGTATTATGAACATCCGGAAGTTAATTTCGATGACCTGAAGCAGAAGTTCATGGATATCCGCAAGCGTGCTTTCCAATATCCAGAGCTTGGCAAGAAATCTCATCTTGTCTGCATTCCGACAACATCCGGCACTGGTTCAGAAGTATCTCCATTCGCCGTCATTACAGATAAAGAAACACATCGCAAGTATCCATTGACAGATTATTCTCTGACGCCGACCGTGGCAATTATTGATCCGGCATTGGTCATGTCGCTGCCGGCGAAGGTCGCTGCAGATTCTGGCATGGATGTACTGACGCATGCGGTCGAAGCATATGTATCTGTTATGGCATCTGACTTTACCGATGCCTTGGCTCTGAAGGCAGTAAAGATGGTCTTTGAGTATCTGCCTAGAGCAGTGCATAATGGTGCTTCGGATGAAGAAGCAAAAGAAAAGATGCATAACGCTGCAACCATGGCAGGCATGGCATTTGCCAATGCATATCTCGGCATGGATCACTCCATGGCACATAAGATCGGCGCCGAATTCCATTTGGTCCACGGCAGGTGCTGTGCGATCCTGCTTCCGTATGTCATTCGCTATAATGGCACAAAGCCAGAGAAGCCAGGCGTATGGCCGAAGTATCAGTGCTATGACGCAGATGAAAGATACTGTGAATTGGCAGCAGCTGTAGGCTTGAAATTCACTTCAACGCAAAAAGGCGTTGCAGCATTTGCCGAAGCTGTCCGTCAGCTCGGTGAAGATGTCGGCATTGATATGAAATTCAGCGGTCAGGGAGTTGATCAGAAGACTTGGAATGATGCGGCTGAAAAGATCGCTTATCTTGCCTATGAAGATCAGTGCTCACCAGCCAATCCTCGCGTTCCAATGGTCAAGGATATGGAGGAGATCCTCCGCAAGTCCTATACAGGTGAGATCATCACGTATAAGCAGCATTAATGAAGTATTGCAGTCCCATGGAAGCAGGCATCTGCGGAAGTGGGATTTTTCATATGCATAATAGATCATGAAAAGCAATGAAAGGAATTAGGAAGGGTATTGTTAAATTACAGAATTCTTTAAACAAAGGGATAGATTTGTAGCAGAGAACTGTATCTGAAATGCATTGTGCAAACATTCACTATCTTATAAAATAGAGATGCTGAAAGCATTTACAACAAATAATACAGAAAGGAGGTCCCATGGATCAATTTGAGATCTTTGAAACAAAAGAAAGAATTGAAGCAGATAATGACCGTGAGGCAGCAGAAGTCAGAAAGCTCCTAGCGGAAAAGAAGATCTTTCTTGTCAACCTGATGTCTTCTCCTGGGGCTGGCAAAACAACATGTCTGGTACGGACCATACACGCATTGCAGAAACAGTATCGGATCGGCGTCATGGAAGCAGATGTTGACTCTGATGTGGATGCTAAGACAATAGCAGCGGCAGGGGCCAGAGCGATACAGCTCCATACCGGCGGAAGCTGTCATATGGATGCAGATATGACCAGGCGGGGCTTAGAAGAAATGGGCCTCGAAGATCTGGATGTCATTTTCTTGGAGAATGTTGGGAATCTCGTATGCCCGGCCGAATTCGACGTCGGTGCCAATAAGAAGGTCATGATCCTCAGTGTTCCGGAGGGAGACGATAAACCATTGAAGTATCCGCTGATGTTCCGTGTCAGCGATGTCATGATCGAGAACAAGATCGATGTGGCAGAAGTGTTCGATTATGATTTTGCCAAAGCAGAACAGCGGGCAGAGGCACTGAACCCAGAGATCCAATGTTTCCGTGTATCCGCTTTGACAGGAGATGGTTTTGATGCATGGATCGGCTGGCTGCAGAAAGAAATAGAAGAATGGAGGATGCACAATGAAAGTCATTGAACTCCATGAAAGCGTCACGGCATCCAATGATGCGGATGCGCAGGCATTGCGGATAAGAATGAAAGAACAGGGATCGCTGCTGATCAATCTGATGAGCTCACCGGGATCTGGCAAGACGACTCTGCTTGGGGCATCGATCAAAGCATTGAAAGATGAAATGAAGATCGGGGTCATGGAAGCAGATATTGATTCTTCGGTAGATGCCGAAAGAATGGAAGCGGCCGGGGCCGAAAGCATTCAGGTCCATACAGATGGCATGTGCCATATGGATGCAGGCATGAGCGCACAGGGACTTGCATCAATGAAAAAGGAAAATGATCTGATCTTCTTAGAGAATGTAGGAAATCTGATCTGCCCGGCGGAATTTGATACAGGTGCAGGAAAGAATGTCATGATCCTCAGTGTTCCCGAAGGGGATGACAAACCGCTGAAGTATCCGCTGATGTTCCAAAAGAGCGATGTGCTGGTCATATCAAAGATCGATGCGATGCCATATTTCAATTTCTCTTTGGAGGATTGCCGGAAAAGAGCGAAGATGCTGAATCCGAGGATCGAGATCTATCCATTGTCGGCTAAGACAGGAGAGGGCATGGACGCATGGATCGCATGGTTAAAAAAAGAAGTGCAGAAATGGAAAGAGGACAAGTAAGATGAAAGATCAGAAGAACCGCATGACCAATGATTGGGATTTTCGCTTAGACCCAAATTATGTAGCTCCGGATCCTGAAAAGGAGAAGATCATTATTCAGCTTGCCGGCATGATCACAGATCGTATGGCAGCGAAACTGACACATACGATCGGACCGGATGATCCGGAAGTATGGTGCCTGGATGAAGTGCTGACCAAACAGGAAGCGAAGATGATGCTCAGCTTTAAAAAGCCTAGAGTCTCACTGCAGTTGGCAGAGATTGCTCAGCGCAACGGTCTGACCGAAGAAGAAGCCCAGAAAGTATTGGATCATCTGTGCTGGACAGGCTGTGTGGAGACAAATCGTGAAAATGCGGATGCTCACATTCAGTATGATGTACCGATCTTTGTACCGGGCATTGCAGAGTTCATGGTAATGAATGATGAACTGATGAAGCAGCACCCGAATATTGCAACATTCTTCAATCTGATGACACAGATGCCATTGGAAGGTATCACACCGATGGTACCGTTAGGCGGTGCCGGTATTGGCATGCATGTCATTCCGGTAGAAAAGGCCATTGAATCAACCAATGATTCTGTATCGATGGAACATATTTCGCATTGGCTGGATAAATATGAAGGCAAGCTCAGCATCGGTGTATGCACCTGCCGCAGACAGCAGACACTGCGTGGGGAAGGCGATGGATCGGTGGAGCAGGAATGCTGCATTGGTCTGGGCGACTTGGCAGAGTGGTGCGTCAATACGGGACGCGGTCATTACATAACAAAAGAAGAAGCGCTTGAAGTATGCGAGCGTGGGGAGCGTCATGGCTTTGTACATCAGACGACCAATATTGACGGTGAAGATAAGATCGTTGGATTGTGCAACTGTGCGCCTGGCGTATGCAATGCGATCCGTACTTCCCAACTGTACAACACGCCGAATATGTCCCGCTCAGCCTATCGCGCACATGTTGATAAAGAGAACTGCGTGGCATGCGGAAAGTGTGTGGAAGTATGTCCTGTCGGCGCCGCTAAGCTTGGTCAGAAGCTCTGCACAAAGCAGGGCGAGATCAAGTATCCATTGACGCTGCTGCCGGATGAAACAAAGTGGACAGCTGACAATTGGAATCCTCACTATCGTGAAGATGCGAAGATCAACTGCTATGAGACGGGGACAGCGCCATGCAAAGCAAGCTGTCCAGCTCACTTAGCTTCGCAGGGCTATATAAAATTAGCTGGTGAAGGCAAGTACTTGGAAGCATTGAAGCTGATCAAGGAAGACAACCCTTTCCCATATGTATGCGGTGCAGTATGCAATAAGCGCTGTGAACAGGAATGCACCAGAGGCATGATCGATGCACCGGTTGCCATTGATGATATCAAGCGCTTTATTGCCCAGCAGGAACTGGATGCGGATAAGAGATATATTCCGGTCTGTGAGACGGATCATGGCGGCATGTGGGGAGCGGATTACAAGATGGCGATCATCGGAGCCGGGCCTGCCGGACTGAGCTGTGCGTATTACTTAAGAGAAAAAGGATATGACGTAACGGTCTTTGAAAAAGAAAAGAGACCGGGCGGCATGCTGATGAACGGCATCCCGAACTTTGTCTTGGAAAAGAATGTTCTCGAAGCAGAGATCGATGTTCTGAAACAGATGGGCGTTGAGATCAAATGCGGCACAGAAGTAGGCAAAGACATTACGATCAAGCAGCTGCGGGCAGAAGGCTATAAAGCTTTCTATCTGGCAATTGGGCTCTGCGGCGGCAGAAAGACCAATGTTGCTGGGGAAGACAGTGAAGGCGTAGAATCAGCAGTATCTTTCCTGAATCGTACCAGTCAGGATGTTCATGAAAGCATGAAGGGCGATGTCATAGTCATCGGCGGCGGAAATGTTGCGGTCGATGTAGCAAGGACCGCTTCCCGTCTGACAGATGGCAAAGTCACAATGCTCTGTTTGGAAGGCGAACATGAAATGCCTGCCAGTGAAGCAGAAGTGACAGCCGCCGAAGCAGATGGCGTGGTGATAAAAAACGGTTGGGGACCGAAAGAGATCCTCACCGAAAATGGCAAAGCTGTCGGTGTCCTCTTTAAAAAGTGCACGCAGGTCAAAGATGCGGATGGCAGATTCAATCCGCAGTATGACGAGAATGAAACACTGACCATTCAGGGGGCACATGTTCTGGAAGCAATCGGACAGTCCGCTGTCTGGAAGGATCTCCTGAAAGATGAAAATGTCGAGCTCTATAAGAATGGATATATCAAAGCAGATCCAATAACGTTCCAGACATCGCAGGATGATATCTTCACCGGCGGCGATATCTATCATGGTGCGAAGTTTGCGATTGATGCGATTGCAGAAGGCAAGCTGGCTTCCGAATCGATGCATCGCTTTGTCCATCATGGACAGTCGCTGACGATCGGTCGAGATCTCAGACAGTTCAGTGAACTGGATAAAGACAATCTCGATATCGAAGGATATGACAATGCCAAGAGACAGATCCCTGGCCGAAAGAAAACAGCAGATCCATTTAAGGATGATTCTGTGCCGCTTACCGAAGAACAGGTGCGCATTGAGGCAAAGAGATGCCTGAGCTGCGGAGCAACGACGGTTGATCTGAACCGATGCATTGGCTGCGGTCTATGTACAACAAGGTGTGAATTCGATGCGATCCATTTGGAGAGAGATCTTCCAGATGCCAGCCGTATGCTCAGATCTGAAGATAAGATGAAGGCTGTACTGCCGTATGCGGCACGGAGAGAAATGAAGATCCTGTTCAAGCGGAAGCAGAAATAGCCTATGCATGAAATGGGCATTGTAACGCATCTGGCAAAAACATTGGATGAACTTGCCGAAGAAAAGCATATCGCTAAGTATGGCTCAGTCACGCTTCAGGTCGGTGAAGTATCCGGTATCATTACCGATCTCTTTGTGGACTGCTGGAACTATTTCAGAGTGAAGCATCCTCTGCTCAAAGAGTGTGAATTGAAATTGGAATCTACCCCGGCAGTGACGATCTGCGGCGACTGCAATAAGACATATCCGACGATCAAGTATGGCAAAGAATGTCCTTACTGCCATGGCGGAAATACATGGCTGGTCGCGGGCAATGAATGCATTATTAAAGAAGTCGAAGCAGAAACCGAAGAAACAGAACAGGAACCATAGCGGATACAATTTGTTATCAAAGATCTATGCAGGGCTCTGTCATTGATAGAGCTCTGCTTTTTATATTTGGTCTCTGCATGACCTTCTTTCGGTTCCATGAAGCTATAATGATAGGAGAAAGAAGGTGCTGGAGATGATCGTTCGTGCTGTAATGGAACCGCATCCTCCTGTAGCGGTCAAAGAGATTGGAAGAGGAGAGGAAAAAAAGATTGAAAAGACATTGGCTTCTTATCATGAAGCATCGAAGTTCATTGCCGCATGTCATCCGGATACCGTGATCATTACTTCACCGCACGCCACAATGTATTCCGATTATTTCATGATATCTTCAGGAAAAAGGGCTTATGGAGATTTTGCAAACTATCATGCCCCGCAGGTATCCTTTGATATCCCGTATGATGAAGAGCTTACATGTGAACTGAATGCATATCTGAAGAGGATCAATTTTCCCGGCGGCACAGAATATGACAGAGACAGGATGCTGGATCAAGGCACGATGGTGCCGCTGTATTTCCTATTGCAGGAAATGCCGCATGTCAGGATCGTCAGGATCGGTATCTCCGGACTTCCTTTGACAAAGCACTATGAATTGGGCATGCATATTGCGGCAGTCGCAGAAAAGCTTGGCCGCAGAATTGCCTGGATCGCTTCCGGCGATCTGGCACATTGTGAAAAAGAAGATGGTCCTTATGGATATCATCCGGAAGGGCCGCAGTATGATCAAAGAATCATGAAAGATATGGGCAAGGCGGAATTTATGAACCTGCTTGCATATGATCCTGCCTTTTTGGAAAAGGCAATGGAGTGCGGGCATCGTTCTTTCTGCATCCTTGCAGGAGCACTGGATCGTACAGCTGTAACTTCAAAAGTACTTTCGCATGAAGCAACTCTTGGCGTTGGCTATGGCTTTGTCGAATATACGGCAAATGGCAAAGATGACAGCAGGAACTTTCTGGATCAGTTCAGAGAAAAAGAAGAACAGAAGATCGAAGCACAGAAGAAGAAGGAAGATCCCTATGTCCAATTGGCCAGAAGATCTTTAGAAACTTATATCCGAGAACATCATAGGATCCATGTTCCAGAGGATCTGCCGGCGGAAATGCTGCAGCAGAAAGCAGGCGTATTCGTATCGATCCATGAAAACGGAGAACTGCGAGGATGCATCGGTACGATCTGCCCAACACAGATGAATATTGCTGCAGAGATCATTGCCAATGCGATCAGCGCCAGTACAAGAGATCCTCGGTTCACACCGATTGAAGAAAAAGAACTGCCATATCTGCATATCAGTGCAGATGTCTTAGGAGAGATTGAAAATATCTCCAGTCCAAAAGAGCTGGATGTCAGAAGATATGGCGTCATCTGCTCGAAAGGAGACAGAAGAGGGCTGCTGCTGCCTAACCTTGAGGGCGTCGATACTGTGGAAGAACAGATCAGGATCGCCTGTCATAAAGGAGACATTGATCCAGAAGAAGAGGGCATTCAGATGCAGAGATTTGAGGTTGTAAGACATGTCTGAGATCATCTGTGATATCTGTCCGCATCATTGTCATATCCAAGAAGGAAAGACAGGTATGTGCAGAGCCAGAATGAATCGGCATGGCATCAATGCATGTGCCAACTATGGCAGGATCACTTCCTTGGCAATGGACCCAATAGAGAAGAAGCCTTTTGCGGATTTCTATTCGGGATCCATGATCCTTTCGGTCGGAAGCTATGGCTGCAATCTTGCCTGTCCCTTCTGTCAGAATGCCATGATATCCATGGCCGATGAAGAAACAGCGGATTATCGGGAAATATCCCCCGACCAGCTGGCAAAGATCATCCTTTCGCAGAGAGAAAATCTAGGCATCGCTTTTACATACAATGAGCCAATGATCTCTTGGGAGTATATCCGAGATACTGCCCAGCTCTTAAAGGGAACGGATAAAAAAGTCGTTCTCGTTACCAACGGCTGTGTATCACAAAACGTACTGAAGGAACTGATGCCTTATACAGATGCGATGAATATTGATCTGAAAGGCAATGCAGAATTCTATCATGAACTGAAAGGAGAGTATCAGACTGTTAAAGATACGATTGCTTATTGTTATGATCAATGCCATGTTGAAGTAACATCACTGATCATCCCTGGCAAGAATGATTCCATTGCATTTATAGAAGCAGAGGCAAAATGGCTGGCATCCTTAGACCCAAGCATTGTCCTGCACATATCACGCTATTTCCCAAGATATCACTATCAGATCAAAGCAACAGATCCTGATACGATACGATCATTGTGCATGACTGCTGAGAAATACCTAATGCATGTATATCCAGGAAATATCTGATTCTCTTACAGCAGGATGTGAGCTGCCATAGAAGATACTGAAAAAAGGCAAAAGATCTTTCGTCTTTTGCTTTTCAGATGATCTTTGTTGTCCATTCTGTACAGTCGATGACGATATCTGCCAAGCCTTCATAGAACTCTGGTTCATGGCATACCATCAAGATACTGCCAGTATATTCTGATAAGGCTTTCTTCAATTCTTCTTTGGCATCAATATCCAAGTGATTGGTAGGTTCATCTAATACTAAGATATTGGAAGGTACATTCATCAGTTTGCATAGGTGTACTTTTGCCTGCTCACCGCCGGATAATACTTTGACAGAGCTTTCAATATGCTTAGCGGTCAGACCGCACTTAGCTAATGCACAGCGGCATTCATACTGGCTCCAGGAAGGAAAGGCATCCCAGATCTCCTGCAGGCATGTATGATCGTTCTTGGGTGAGACTTCCTGCTCATAGTAGCCGATATTTAAATACTCATCGCGTTCGACGGTCCCTGAAAGCGGCTCGATCAATCCCAATAAGGATTTGAGAAGCGTTGTCTTGCCAATGCCGTTGGCACCTTTCAGAATGATCCGCTGTTTTCTCTCCATGAGAAAATGAATTGGCTTGGAAAGCGGTTCTTCATAGCCGATCACCAGATCATTGGCTTCAAAGAGAACTCTTCCTGGGGTACGGGCGGTCAAAAAACGGAACTCTGGTCTTGGCTTTTCCTGTTCGAGCTCAATGATATCCATCTTATCCAGTTTCTTCTGTCTGGACATGGCCATGTTCCTGGTCGCAACTCTTGCTTTATTTCTTGCGACAAAATCTTTCAGACCGGCAATTTCTTTCTGCTGTCTTTCATAAGCAGCTTCTTTCTGTGCTTTCTGTACAGCATAGACTTCCAGATAATGATCATAGGTGCCGGCATATCTTGTCAATTCTGCCTGATTCATATGATAGATGACATTGACCACACTGCTTAAAAAAGGAATGTCATGAGAGATCAGGATAAAGGCGTTTTCATATTCCTGCAGATAGTGCTGGAGCCAGGAGATATGTTCCTGGTCTAAGTAATTGGTAGGTTCATCTAATAAAAGAATATCCGGTTTTTCCAATAAAAGCTTGGCTAATAGGACTTTTGTCCGCTGTCCGCCGGACAGTTCGCTGACATCACGGTCCATGCCAAGATCATAAATGCCAAGTGCTCTGGCCACTTCTTCTTCCTTAGCATCGATCATATAGAAATCATGGGCGCTCAGCTGATCCTGGATCACACCGGCTTCATTCATCAGTGCATCCATATCATTGTCAGCGTCGGCCAATGCGGCATACAGTTCATTCATATGCTTCTCTGCTTCATAGAGAGGTGCATAGGCAGTGTTCAGTATATCTTTGATCGTATTTCCTTTTGCCAGGACGGCATGCTGGTCAAGATACCCAGATCTGACATTCTTTGCCCATTCAATAGTTCCTTCATCGGGGATCAGTTTTCCGGTAACGATCGACAGAAAAGTCGATTTGCCTTCGCCATTGGCCCCAACAAGGCCGATGTGCTCTCCTTTATTCATGCGAAAGGAGACATCCTTTAAGATCTCTCGATCGCCAAAGCTCTGCTGCAGGTTCTCTACGGTCAATATGCTCATGTTTTCTCTCGTTTCCGTGAGGCATTATATCAATGAATGCAGCAGGATGGCAATGTGAATTGCCCGCCACTTAAGAAGTGGGAGCTTCTTGCTTCAGCCATCATCACAGAATAAATACATTTCTGTACTATTCCGTCTTACGTGATGTCCATAATCTTTAGGTTCGGACAGTCCCTGTCCTACAAGGAAACTCCTTCTTGATCAAACGGCTGCCAGCTGATTTGTATGCATTGAGGAACTTCGACAATTGACTGTTTGGTTCAGCTTTGAACAGCACATGGATATGATCTTGATCATGGTTCCACTCAGCGACGTGTATATTATATGTATGCCCAATGTATTCAAAGATTTCCCGCAAGCGGAGAGAAATAGTATCATCGCTGACTTACCGACGATACTTGACGACCAAAATAAGGTGATGATTCATCGAGGACACTGAATGATTATTATTGTCCAGATCTAACATATATGCTCCACAAATATGTTTTACTGCTGAATATAATATGCAGGAAAAAACAGTGGCGTTCAATTGATTCTAGAAGAAAAAACGATAAGCCCTGTGAGTATTCATATGATAAGAAAAAAGATATGCTGATTCATCTCGCCGCCGGCAGAGGTGGGAGAATTCTCAATAGAGTTAGTTAAATATAGTGAATTGCATTCATGAATGATTCTCACTAAAATGGACATATAAGGTGAAAAAATGGCGAAATATCAGGATATTTACAATACACTGCTCAGTCAGATTGAAGATAAAACATATCGCCCTGGAGAGATGCTTCCGGGTGAACATGAATTGATGCAGGTCTACGATGCATCCAGAGATACGGTGCGGAAATCACTGTCACTGTTAGCTCAGAATGGCTATATTCAGAAAGCACAGGGAAAGGGATCTGTTGTGCTGGATATCAATCAGTTTGAATTCCCGCTCAGCGGGGTCGTCAGTTTTCATGAATTGGCGCCGTCCTTAGGAAAGAATGTAAAAACGCAGGTAGTCATGCTTGAAAAAATGCATCCAGATCCGCGTATGCAGGAAAACCTGCACCTGTCGGCTGATGAGTATATGTGGGTCCTGCAGAGAGTGCGTATTGTTGATGGGGAAGCAGTGATCTTAGATACAGATTTTCTGAATGCACAGATCATTCCTCATCTGCCGGCCAAAGAAATGAAAAAATCTCTTTATGCATATTTGGAAGATGAACTGCATCTGCCGATCTCCTATGCTGAAAAAGAGATCACCTGTGCCATGGCGACCAATGAAGATCGCATGCTGCTGGATATGAAGAACTTTGATATGGTCGTGAATGTTGAATCATATACATATTTAGATGATTCCCGTATCTTTCAGTTCACTTCATCCAGACATCGTCCAGACAAGTTCATATTTAAAGACTTTGCCAGAAGAATCCATCGTATATGATCAGAGGCCCGCACTGTTTTCGGCGGACTTTTTTTGGAAAAAGCGGTGTTGACAAACATGTACGTACAAGCTATACTGCATTTGTTATACATGTACGTACAAGTACAGGGGAGAGTATATGGGAAAGTTTAAAGAAGATGCGGCATCCTTATTGTCCTATGTGGGCGGTAAACAAAACATCAGCGCAGTTTCGCACTGCGTTACCAGAATGAGATTTGTATTAGTGGATCCAGCCAAAGCGGATATAAAAAAGATTGAAGATCTGGCAAGTGTCAAGGGAACATTTACGCAGGCTGGCCAGTTCCAGGTGATCATTGGCAATGAAGTTGATGCTTTTTACAATGAGTTCACGGCTGTATCAGGGATCGAAGGGGTCTCGAAAGAGGCAGCCAAGCAATCCGCCAAAAGCAATCAGAAGTGGCTTGAAAAAGCAATGACGAATATTGCTGAGATATTTGCTCCATTGATCCCAGCTATCGTATGCGGCGGCTTGATCTTAGGTTTCCGCAATATTCTTGAAGCATCGGTCGCCTTGCAGGAAGGTACTTTCTTATTCGGTCTGGATAAGTTCCTGTGGCTGATCGGAGAAGCGGTCTTCCATACAGGAATACCTGTCGGTATTTGCTGGAGCGTGCAGAAGAAGATGGGCGGCACACAGATGCTTGGCATTGTCCTTGGCTTGACATTGGTATCTGGTCAGTTGGTCAATGCATATGGTGTTGCCGGTATGGCAGCAGATGCATGGGCACCAAAATATGTATGGGACTTTGGCTTTGCGTCATTCCGAATGATCGGCTATCAGGCACAGGTCATTCCGGCTATTTTGGCGGCATTCTCACTTGCATATCTGGAACGGTTCTTTAAGAAGATCGTACCGAATGTTCTGCAGATGATCCTTGTTCCATTCTGTTCCTTGACGCTGGCAGTGATTGCAGCTCACTTTATCCTAGGCCCAATTGGCTGGAAGCTTGGCGAATGGGTATCTGCCTTTGTTATGGCAGGCATTTCCGGAAATCTCAGAGTTGTCTTCGGTGCTGTCTTCGGCCTACTGTATGCTCCTTTGGTCATTACTGGTCTGCATCATATGTCAAATGCGATCGATCTGCAGCTGATCAACTCGACCGGCGGCACCATGCTGTGGCCGATGATTGCTTTATCCAATATTGCCCAGGGGTCTTCTGTTGCGGCAATGAGCGTCCTTCAGAAAAAGAATGCGAAAGCACAGGAAGTAAATATTCCTTCCATGATCTCCTGCTATTTAGGTGTGACAGAACCAGCAATGTTCGGTGTCAACCTGAAATATCATTTCCCATTCTACTGTGCCATGATCGGTTCAAGCATTGCTGGTATTATTTCAACAGGATTTGGCGTTCAGGCGGCTTCTATCGGCGTTGGCGGACTTCCTGGCATCATTTCCATCTTTCCGCAGTATATGCTGATATTTGCTCTGGCCATGGTGATTGCTATGGCAGTCCCATTTGTCCTGACATATATCATCGGCAGAAAAAAGATCAATGCTGCTACAGGTGATGTCTTTGAAGCAGAGACAGTGGAAACGAAAGAAAAAAGCATCGCTTATACGGATGCTGAAAAACAGGAAGAATTTGCCAGCCCAGTCAGCGGAAAGATCATCCCTATAACAGAAGTTGCAGATAAGGCTTTTTCCAGCAGATCCATGGGCGATGGCATCGCCATTGAACCTTCAGATGGAAAGATCTATGCACCTTATACGGGCGAGATCATTGTTGCTTTCCCGACAGGGCATGCCTATGGAATACGCACAGCCTCCGGCAAAGAAGTCCTGATCCATGTAGGTATTGATACTGTAGAATTAAATGGAGAAGGTTTTCAGATGCATGTAAAACAAGGAGATCATGTTAAGCAGGGAGATCTTTTAGCAGAAGCTGATCTGAAACTGATCCGAAGCAAAGGAAAATCAACAGTCATTCCCATCATTTTTACAGATGGTACACAGATCCGTTCATTGAGAGATGGTCAGCAGACAGCCGCAAAAGAAACAGGATTGATTGAAGTCTTATAAACAGAGGTGAAGAAGATGGATTTTAAAGGGAAAACAATATATCAGATCTATCCAAAATCATTTTGTGATACCAATGGAGATGGCTGGGGCGATCTTCCGGGCATCATTTCTAAGCTGGATTATTTAAAAAAGCTTGGCATTGATTACATTTGGCTGAATGCTTTTTTCCCTTCACCGCAGCGAGACAATGGGTATGATGTTCAGGATTACCGCAGCATAGATCCGCGTTATGGCACAATGGACGATTTCCTTCGGCTGTGTTCACAGGCGAAAGCGAGAGGCATTGATATCATGCTGGACATGGTGTTCAACCATACATCTACAGAGCATATATGGTTCAAGAAGGCATTGGCTGGCGATCTGAAGTATAAGAATTATTATATTTGGAAAAAAGGAAAGGCAGATCATCAGCCGCCGAATAATTGGCAGTCAAAATTTGGCGGATCGGCATGGGAATATGAGGCAAAGTATGATGAGTGGTATCTGCATCTATTCGATGTAACGCAGGCTGATCTGAATTGGGAGAACCCTGATGTCAGAAATGAAATGGCAGATATCATTCGCTATTGGTCAGAAAAGGGCGTTCATGGCTTTCGCTTTGATGTCGTAAATCTGATCTCAAAAGGATCCTATGAAGATGATTCCCATCATTTTGACGGCAGACAGTTTTACACAGATGGACCGCATGTTCATGAATATCTGCAGGAATTGAATAAGAAATCCTTTGGCCGAGATCCGCAGCATCTTACCGTTGGTGAGATGAGCAGTACTTCTATTGAGAACTGTACAGAATATGCTGGACATGCAAGCAATGAACTGGATATGGTATTCAGCTTTCATCATCTGAAAGTAGATTATAAGGACCAAAAAAAATGGGAACTGATGCCATTTGATTTTATGGAACTGAAAAAGATCCTGAATGAATGGCAGATCGGCATGCAGGAAAAAGATGCATGGAATGCATTGTTCCTGAATAATCATGATCAGCCGCGGGCGCTGTCGCGCTTTGGCGATGACCAGAAGTATCCGAAGGAATCAGCGAAGATGCTGGCAACTTTGATCCATATGATGCGGGGGACGCCATATGTATATCAAGGGGAAGAAATCGGCATGACGAATGCATACTTCAGTAGCATTGATCAATATAAGGATGTAGAGAGCAGAAATATATATCATATTCTGCTGTCACAGGGCAGATCTAAGGAAGAGATCCTGCATATTCTTCAGGAAAGAAGCAGAGATAACAGCAGAACGCCGATGCCTTGGAATGATCAGAAGAACGGGGGATTTACGTCAGGAACACCATGGCTTTCTTTGGCGGATAATTATGAAGAGATCAATGTAAAGAAGGTGCTGAAAGATCCTGATTCCGTTTTCGCGCATTATCAGAAATTGATCGCCCTGCGGAAAAGGATGAAGATCATTCAGGATGGGATCTATGTTCCGCTGCTGGCAGAAAATCAGTCTGTCTTTGCCTATGAAAGAAGACTCGGACGGGAATCGCTGATCGTGATCAACAACTTCTATGGAAAAATAACAGAGATTGAGATTCCGCATCTGCATCAGTATCAGATCCTTCTGTCGAATTATAAGGACAGCAGAGCAGAGGATGAGCTGCCGCTGCGGCCATATGAATCTATTGTTTTCTATGCTGAGAGCATTGTTGAGTAATATGGTATGCATATCAGCGGTCTGTAAATAACCTTTTATAATATAAATATCTCGGGGGAGGATCCTTCTGGGGAAAGGGAATACGATCCTGCAGTATATATGAATCTGCTGCGGATTGTAACAATGCCTATGCGTTCTGTATCAGAATACACAGGCTTTTTTTTGCGCAGTACAGGAATGTGTACAGCACAGAAAAAGAAATGAACTAGGATGAAAGCAGGAGGTGCTGTATGAAAGATCGGATCATTTTTCATATTGATATCAATCACTGCTATGCGCAGATCGAAGAAATGATGTATCCTGCTCTGCGAAAAGTCTCTATGGCGGTCGGCGGGCATGAAGAGACAAGACATGGCATTATTCTGACCAAGAATGATCTGGCCAAAGCTAAAGGAGTCCGCACGGGAGAATCTCTGCGGGAAGCTTATGAAAAAGACCCAGAGCTTTTGATCATTCCGCCGCATTATGAAGAATATATGTATTATACGGAGAAAGTAAAAGAGATCTATCGCCAATACAGCGATCAGGTGGAGTCTTTTGGCTTGGATGAAGCGTGGATCGATTATACTTCTTCACAGAAACTTTTCGGCGAACCGGAGAAAGTCTGCCGCGAGATTGTAAATAGAGTTGAGAGAGAGGTGGGGCTGAAGGTATCAGCAGGAGTTTCTTGGAATAAGATCTTTGCCAAATTGGGATCAGATCAGAAGAAGCAGGACGGTCCCTTTGTGATCAGCTGGGAAAATTATCAAACGGCGGTATGGCCGCTGCCCGTGCAGGATCTGATGTATGTCGGACCGGCGACCTATGAAAAGCTGCATCGCCGGGCCATCCGTACGATCGGCGATCTGGCACACTATCCTGTGCACCATCTGCAGAATGCTATGGGGGCAGCAGGGACGATGATCCATGCCTTTGCCTGGGGAGAAGATACCAGTCCCGTAGCGGAAACAAATGCGTTCTCGCGGCCAAAATCGATAGGAAATTCGATGACCATGATCCATGATGTGACTTCTTTGCCGGAACTGCGCCCGGTATACTATGTCCTATGCGAAGCGGTTGCCTCTCGTCTGCGCCAGCAGGGATTGGAAGGACAGACAGTCAGTATTTCTCTGCGGTCGGTAGGCTTGGATTGGTATGGCTGTGAAAAGAAACTGCGGCAGCCGACGGATCTAAGCACAGAGATCTTTCAGGCAGCCATAGAGCTTGTTTCTTCTTCCTACGATTTTCAGATCCCTCTGCGGGCTATCGGTGTTTCTATCAGCCATCTGCATGAAAAGGGGAAAGCACGGCAGCTTGATCTGTTCCTTGACGAAAACAAAAGAGAAAGGGCATGCCGGGCAGATATTGCCATGGATGAGATCAGAGACAGATATGGTTTCTATGCCGTGCGCCGTGCCTGTACTTTAGTGGATCGCCCGCTGAGTGAATTCAATGTAAAAGAAGATCATACGATCCATCCGGTCGGCTACTTCCAAGGACGTAAGATGACCGTATGAGCGAACTGTATAAGCGCTATGTAGATGTAGAAGTGCGGATGCAGAAGGATCGCACAATGGTCCCGCTGCGCTTGGTGTGGGATGATGGCAGGAAGTATGAGATCGACAAGGTCGGCAGGGCCGAGAAAAGGGCTTCACAAGTCGGGGGATGCGGGATCCGCTATGAAGTGAAGATCCATGGTCAGTATCGGTATCTGTTCTTTGAAAAGGACCGTTGGTTCATTGAATCTGTGCGGCCATAAATGATTTGTAGCATTTTATGATAGGTTTGTCATATAATGGATACAGCATAAATGGAATATATTATTGAATACGGTAATATTGGAAATGGGGGACGCAATGACAAATAAAGAATATTTGGCAGAACTATCAGAAAAGGATTTAGCAAAGCTATTGGATCAGTGGATCTTTCAGAATACAGCACGCCCGGAATTTTTCTGCCGCGGCGTATGTCAGTTTGCAGATGCAAATGGCTACTGTACGCATTTTAATGCAGAGGGCGAAGTAGAATGTCCGTGGACTTCGGCTGAAAGAATTGAAAATTGGCTGCAGGCAGAGCATAAATAAAGCGGTTCCGCAGGTCTTTGCTGAGGCAGACAGAAAGAATAAAAAGTCCTTTATTTTAAAGGATTTTTTTAAATTTTATACAGCTTTCAATTTTCAATATTTGGTGCTATCATATCTCAGCATGCCTTGGCGTTTCACCAGAGCTGAAGGGGAATGAAATGCAATTATTTTCAGCAAAAAAAATATCTTCTACGCAGGTCATTATCTATGGCTTTGCGTTATTGATCCTTACCGGAGCTATTCTGCTGACCTTGCCAATCTCGACGATCGGCGGTGTCAGGACATCGTTCCTGCAGGCGCTTTTCACAGCAACGAGCGCGACCTGCGTGACGGGCTTGGTCGTTCAGGATACGGCGACTTATTGGTCCTTCTTCGGACAGGTCGTCATTATCGTCCTGATCCAGATCGGCGGCTTAGGTATTGTCATGGTGGCCAATGCGATCATTATCCTTTCGGGAAGAAAGATCGGTCTGATGCAGCGCAGTACCTTAGCTGACTCGATCAGTGCACCGCATCTTGGCGGCATCATCAAGCTGGCCAAGTTCATCTTCCGCACGACCTTCATTATTGAAGCTATCGGGGCCTTCGTAATGTCCTTTGTCTTTATACCGCAGTTCGGCTGGATCCAGGGGATCTGGTACAGCATCTTCCACAGTATCTCAGCTTTCTGCAATGCTGGCTTTGATCTGATGGGCGTTGTTGAACCGTTCTCATCGGTCACATCGTATGTTGGCAATCCAATTATTTCGGTCACGATCATGCTGCTGATCATTGTCGGCGGTCTGTCATTCATGACATGGCATGATATTGCGGTAAATCATTTTCACATCCACAGGTATTCTGTGCAGTCAAAAATGATCCTGATTGCGACAGCGTTCCTGATCATGCTGCCGACCCTGTATTTCTTCTTTTTTGAATTCAGTGATATGCCGATGCTGTCACGGATCTTAGCTTCCTTCTTCCAGGCTGTTTCACCAAGAACGGCGGGCTTCAATTCGGTGGATCTGACCAAGCTGAGCGATACAGGAAAGTTCATCCAGATCGTATTGATGCTGATCGGCGGTGCCCCAGGTTCTACTGCCGGCGGTATGAAAGTCACAACATTTATGGTCATGATGGTCAGCTCCTTTGCCATCTTCCATCATTCGAATAAAGCAGAGTGCTTCAACCGTACGATCTCCAATCAGACGGTAAGAAATGCCAGCACGGTGTTCATGATGTATGTTACGCTTTGCATTGTCGGAGGATGCCTGCTGAATTGCTTTGATGGCATTGACCTGCTAAGCTGTTTCTATGAAACATCCAGTGCCATCGGCACGGTCGGTCTGACCCAGGGCATCACTTCTCATCTGAGCGCAGCTTCTTTGAGAGTCCTGATCATCCTGATGTATACAGGACGTGTCGGCGGACTGACGTTGATCTATGCAGTATTCCCGCATGCTTCAGAGCGCAAGGGAAGATATATTGAAGAGAATGTAATGATAGGGTGAGGAAAATGAAAACAATACTGTTGATTGGTTTAGGCAGATTCGGCAGGCACATTGCCAGAAAAATGAATGAATTGGACATGCAGGTCATGGCGGTCGACAAGGACGAAGATAAAGTAGCCAGTGTCGTTCCTTATGTCACGAACAGCGAAGTAGGAGATGCAACTGATAAAGAGTATCTGAGATCGCTTGGCGTTACGAACTTTGATGACTGCATCGTAGCTATCGGCGATGATTTCTTAGCTTCTCTGGAAGTCACAGCATATCTGAAGGAGCTCGGTGCGAAGAAGGTCATTTCCAGAGCAGCCAGAGATACCCAGGAAAAGTTCCTGCTGAGAAATGGTGCAGATGAGGTTGTCTATCCGGAAAAGATCATCGGCAATTGGACGGCGATCCGCTGTTCTTCTGATTCTATCTCAGACTATATTCAGCTGGGCGATGACTTTGCCATCTATGAATTGGAGATTCCAAAGGGATGGATCGGAAAAACGATCGGTGAGATCGGTGTCCGTCATAAGTACAATATCAATGTCATTGCCATCAAGCATGGTACAGCGGTGACTTCAACGCCTGGTGCCGATTATACATTAGCTGAGAATGAAAAGCTGCTTGTCTTAGGGCACAGTGCAGATATCAACAAGCTGTTAAAGAGCAATAAGTAAAAAGTATATATATTGATAAGATTCCTCTCAAGCTGGTGAAGATACACGATCAGCTGGGAGGAATTTTATGATGAGAACATTATCATGAATGATATGGTATAGGATTATTCTGTATTTTTCTGCAGCAAGGCAGCTTACAGAAGCTCATGGGAGAAGTCTGCGTGAAAATGATCAAGAAATTCTGGGGCCTGATCCTCATCAGTATTTATTTGGTTATCAGGATTATTTTGATGATCATTGAAAAACAAATGAATTTAGTTTTAAGAGATCTGCCAGCCAGTATCCTGTTTTGGTTTTTCATAGTATCTGTTCTTCTGCTGGTCATTTATATCATCATAAAAATTATCTCCTGGTGTGCTGCAAAGCACTGCCAGTCTTTATATATTGTAAAGATCATTTTAAATATTCTTTATGGCATAGGTGTTTTAATATCCCTGACGCTGGCCGTATTGTACAGTGCGAATGCATATCATGCCGAGAGCACAGTGATCGAAAATGGCACCAAAATGGCTGCCCGTGATACTTCATATTTAGATTTCGGCATGGAGTATTATGCATACGAAAATGCACTTTTCAGAGGAAAACAGCCCTTGAAAGTAATCAGAAATAAAACATATTGGATCTATGATCCCAAGGGAGAACTGCTGGAAACAGGTACATACACTTATTGATTCAGATAGGTGTAGCAGATCTCATTGAGATCGCCGATGATCTGAGTGCCGTTATCGCAGCCATAGGTGTATACCGCAATGCTGTAAGGCTTTCCTTGGGAGGAGAGACCGACGGCATTCAGAGCGCCGCCGAAGTCGCCGTACTTCTGTTCCATGATATCGCCGATATTCATGTTCAGATAATCATCCGGCTGGGAGGCAAGCATATCGCTCAGCAGTGTTTTCAATGTATCTTTATGGTTATAGACGTACTGCAGTACATCATTCATATAGGCTGGCGTAAATGTATTATCATCTGAATAGGTGCCATCGCTGTACTTTGATGTTTCGATCTTGAATGTTTCCCAGCCTCCCATATGCTCATAGAGGCCTTCGGCTGCAGTATTGTCAGAATACAGGATCATGGAATGAAGCAGATCGCCTACCGTCTCACTGTAAACAACAGGCTCAGGTGTTGGGGAGTCAGAAGGCTCTTCCGTAGGCTCTGGTGTGGCAGATGGGGCTGCCGTAGGCTCTGCGGAAGGAACGGGCGAAGCAGTGGCATCTGTTTTCCATACATGGATACCAGCTTCTTCTTCCTCATCGCTGCTGCTGTAGGAAACAAAAGTAACGGTATCGTCCAAAGAGTATTCTCCAGCGTTGATCTTTTCGTAATAATAGAGGGCCAAAGGAAGCTTATAAGTACTGGCCGCAATGAAATAGGTATCTGCGTTCAATGAGTATTCCGCATCTGAAGTAAAGTCATGGACATAGACACCGACATTCTCTGTATCGATGTTATTCTCTGTGAGATAGGCTGTGATCTTTTCCTGCAGATCAGAAGTGATCTTCTGTTTTGAAGCGATGGCAGGAGATGGTGAGGCAGAGACAGTAGGAGAAGGCGAATACGAAGGTGAAGCGGATGGCGAAGGGGAAGGCTCCGGCTCTTTTGAAGAAGAATGGATCGGCAGCAGAAAATATCCCAGGACACCGGCAATCGTCAATGCGGTACATAGCAATATGATCTTTCCTGTCTTTGTTAAGCGGACCTTTTTCATCAGAATACACTAGCAACAATTGCCGGATTTTTCAATCAATATCTGTATAAAAAAGGCCTTTCAATGAAAGACCTGTGTCAGAAATCCTTTGTTTTCGGCAGTGTAAACCGTTTAACTAAAAAGTATCATTTTTTAGCTGATTTCTTGAGCTCACGATTCCTTGCAGCCGCAACGCATTCACGGATACAGTCGCTCATATTGTCATGGCCCTCCAGCCAGGCAATGATATCCGCATCTTCTTCCGCGTTCATGCGGATCAGATAGGTACGGTAGTGATTCTTGACATATTCTTTCTGATAGGTCAGGAACTTTTTCTTTTCCTGATGATTCAATGACTTATATGCACGGCTTGAGTTTGGAAATGTCACACCGGTAGTGTTCTTTCTTCCCGCTTTTTTAGCAGCTGTTTCTTTCTTTGTTCTGACCATATATTCTCCTTATACATTCATGCATACTGAATGAATATGAGAAAAGTATAACCTATTTTATTGAAATGTATATTGCATATTTCAACTAAGTATTTGCAGAATTATTCTTTTGGGCTGAGCTTCTGAAGCGTACCGTTATTCTTAAGGCGCGGGCGGATGGCAAGATAGAGGAGCGTGCTGATGATGACAGCCAGAATGGCATTCGTCAGGGTCGTTACCGCATTCCATGCGGCCAAGGCGGCAGCTGCTTTCTGCTGTGCACCGAGGATATAAGCAGTATAGAAATATCCGAACAGAGGTTCTGCAATGCAGTTGAAGGCCATGCCTGCAGATGTGGAAAGGATGACGGCCTTTGTCAGCTTCTTTCCCTCAAGCTGATTGATATGGAAGAACTTGTGGGCCGCTAGACCGGTAATGATGCCGATGCCCAGCTTCAGAATGATCGTCTTAGGAGCGACGGTAATATAGAAAGGATCCAGGATATCGCCGATGCCCATGCCAATGGCACCCGCAATGCCGCCGGGAACACCGCCCAGCAACAATGCTGCCAGGATGCAGAAAGTATTTCCTAAGTGAAAGGCTGTATAGCCAGCTGGCGTAGGAATGCTGATCTTTAAGAAGGTAAATGCGATATATGCTAAGGCAGCGAAGAGCGCTGTTGTGCAGAGCCTTAATACAGAACTGTGCTGATTCATAGAATGACCTCTCTTTTGTGAACTATGATAAAGGAAAAGTGAGTCTATGAAAACATCCAGATTGATAAAATAAAATAAGACCAGATACTATTCCAGAACAGCCAGCTGATATGTGTCCAGAAGATCATTGGCATCCGCGACCGACAGCTGATGCTGCAGTGCAAAGAGGATCACGGCATCATGCATATTCTTGGCATACAGGACGGCCTGATTTCCGCACCGCAGTGCCTGCTGTGTTTCATCAGTGCTCATTTTCAAAGCTATGCAGATGCGCAGGATCTTATCGCGGCCAGGCTGCTTTGTACCAGCAAGAATATGATAAAAATAAGTACGCTCGATCCCGCTGCTATGGCAGAGGCTGCTTCTTGCCTGTTCATCATCATTGAGAAAAGACTGCAGATATTCCGCAAAGCTCATTAATGGATGCTTGTGCGGTGTGTTCTTCAAAAACTGATCCAGCGCATTTTCATTATCGATATTCAGCAGGATCTCTTCCAGTTTTTTTGTTGTGCTTTCTTTCATAGGATTCCTTCCATAATAGTATAATTATAAAACGATGACAGCCAATCAGACAGAATTTGAAAAAAGCAGATATACCGAAATTGCTTCGGAAGATAATGGACAGATCCTTGTAAGGGACAGTATATCGCAGCAGGTATTTCTGAAGAAAACACTTGATGTATACAGTATTCCTGTCTTTGCCTATCTGAAGGATCATCCTTCTGAGCATATTTCCCGGATTGAAAGCTATTGGCAGGATGGTGCAAAGCTGATCGTCATAGAAGAATTGATCTCTGGCAGTACATTGGAATATCTATTGGCAAATGATCTTCTGAAAGAAGAAGATAAAATGCGTATCATCAAACAGATCTGTGACGGTCTTTCATTTCTGCATCAGGCACGACCGAAGATCATTCATCGCGATCTCAAAGCATCCAATATCATGGTCACAAATGATCATATTGTAAAGATCATTGATTATGATGCGGCTAAGATCTATTCGCCGCAGGAAGAAAAGGATACTGTGCTGATCGGCACCGAAGGTAATGCGGCACCGGAGCAGTATGGTTTTAAGCCAAGCGATGAAAGAACAGATATTTATGCACTGGGCATCCTGATAAAAAAGATGTTTCCCCAAAATGCGAAGATGCTGAAGATCGGTGAGAAAGCTTCCCGTTTCTCTCCGGAAGACAGATATCAGTCTGTGCAGGAGGTCATTGATGCGATATCTTCGCATCGGCCGAAGCTGACATTTTCATTGGTAAAATTGACGGCTGTTCTTTTTGGCATCTCTTGGCTGTCATATATCATGCATAAATGCGATTTTACTTCCGCTAAAGAGATCGTCAATGCGATCAGTCAAACGGGAATGATCTTCAGCTGGCTTGACCTGCTTGCACATTTTACCGGGATCTATGATGCATGGCCGCTGCTTCAGCATCGGAATTATCTGATCCGCTTTCTTGGATATGTGCTGGCTATGATCGTTCTGATGTTCCTATGGGCAATCGTCAGTACGACGATCGCATCGATGTTTCAGCTAAAGTAGATCTGTGTCCTGATGGGACACCAATTATTTTTTCTCTGTTTTATGATGACAGTACTTTATCGGGGGAGGAAAAATATGGATCAGACAAAAAAATCAGGCTTGGGCATTGCTTCATTGATACTTGGCATCATCGGTACCGCATTTGCCTTTATTCCGATCATTAACAATGCAGCGTTTATACTTGGTATCATTGGCTTGATCTTAGGCATTATCGGTTTGATCAAGAAGAATAAGAAAGGCATCACAATTGTCGGTCTGATCTTATGTATATTGGCGATGGTCATTACGCTTGCTTTGCAGGCATCGTATAAAAAAACTCTGGATACAGCACAGAATAAATTATCAGATGCATCAGGCAAAAATACCGAAGAGATCTTAGGAAAAGATGTTACGGTCGATCTAGGTACATTTACCTTCAGTGAAGATAAGTATGGACTGACAAAGACTTCGCTTCCGGTAACCGTTGCTAACTTAACGAACGAAACAAAGTCGTTTGCTATTCAGCTGGAAGCAGATGCCAGTGATGGCAGCCGCATTAAGGATGACTATGTATATGCCAATGATCTTGGCGCGGGACAGAAACAGGAATTCGATGCATTTGCTTATATATCATCGGATCAGCTGGAAGCTGTCAAAGCAGCGACATTTAAGATCGTTACGGTATCCATGCATTAAACAGTTTGGGGGCGCCACTGAGCATTCAGTGGTTTTTATTTAGGATCTTGATCAGTTCATCAATGATCGGCTTTGCATGATGCCATGCAAGGAGAATGGAGGTATGAAGCTCTTTGGCTTGGATCTCAGCGATGCATAGGTCTTTTTCTTTTGCGGCGATCGTCATCGGAACAATAGCAGTGCCAAGGCCGTCAGCAGCGAACTGCAGAGCAGTGCGGGCATCATCGCATTCACAGATGATATTGAGCTCTAATGCATGTTTCTGAAAGGTCTCTGTGATCAATGGCTCATAGCGGCGGTAGACGATCAGAGGAATCCCGCTGAGCTCTTTCGGTGCGATTGTTTTCTTTTTTCTGCTCGGTCGAAATACAGCGGCCATTGGCTCATCCATGATCTTCAAATATTGGCATCCCTGCAGATTGACCGGCGTACGGATCACAGCCGCATCGATCGAACCATCATCCAGCTGTTCTTTTAAAGCATATGTATTTCCTTCATGGATCTCCAGCTGCAGAGAGTGATCTTTCTTTTCCAATTGGCATAAGGAGCGGGCAAGCACAGGAATGACGGTTGGCGTCAGACCAATGCGGAAGGTCCTGCGGTCGGCAATGTGACTGACTTCGCGCATCGCAGAATCTGACCGCAGCAGAATATCATTGGCACGCTGATAGAAAAGCTGTCCAGCGGGCGTCAGCACAATGCCTTTGACAGAGCGTACAAAAAGCTTTACGCCGATCTCTGCTTCCAATTGATCGATAGCATAGCTTAAAGGAGGCTGTGACATATGCAGTGCCCTGGCTGCTGCACTGATACTGCCATGTTCAGCAATTGAAGTAAAATAAACAAGCTGTCTTAGTTCCATATATATAAATTATATATAGCAAATGAATAAAAACAATATTATATGTATATTATGATACGTGATACGATTCTTCTGAGGTAAAAAAATGAAAGAACTGAAGAAGTATCTGAAAGGACATGAAAAGGAGACGATCCTGGCTCCTTTATTCAAACTGCTTGAAGCATGCATGGATCTATTGGTGCCTTTAGCGGTCGCCTCATTGATCAATCAAGGCATTGCTGATCATGATACAAAGTATATATTTTATTGCTTTCTGTTCATTGCTCTTTTAGCAGTCCTTGGGTTATTCTTCAGTGTGATCGCCCAGTATTATGCGGCTGAGGTCAGTGCTGAAGTCGGCACAGATCTGCGGCAGGATCTCTTTGATCATATTGAAGCAATGTCCTTCAGTACATTGGACACCTTGGGAAGCAGTACCCTGATCACACGGCTGACCAGCGATATCAATCAGATCCAGACAGGCATCAATATGGGCCTGCGCCTGCTTCTTAGAAGCCCATTTATTGTCTTTGGCTCGATGATCCTGGCCTTTACGATCAATGTCAAAGCAGCTCTGGTATTTGCAGTGGCTATTCCTATATTGGCAGCGGCTGTATTTGGCATCATGCTTGTCAGTATTCCTTTGTTCCGCAAAGTGCAGGCAAAACTGGATGAGGTCATGAAGCTGACCAGAGAAAATCTGAATGGTGCAAGAGTGATCCGGGCTTTTGGCAAAGAACGGGAGGAAGTGAAGGACTTTGATCAGAAGAATGAAGATCTGACAAAGGTCAATGAACTCGTGGGAAAAATATCTGCCCTGCTGAATCCGCTTACTTATGCATTGATCAATATTGCGGCGGCTGTATTGATCTATGTCGGAGCACTGCAGGTAGATCAAGGAGAAATGTTGCAGGGGGATACGGTCGCAATGTACAGCTATATGGCGCAGATGATCGTTGAATTGATCAAACTGGCTTCTCTGATCATTACGATCAACCGATCCATTGCCTGCGGGAACCGTGTTTTCTCTATCCTGGCGATCGATCCCGGCATGCAGTATCCTGCTAAGAATGTATCGGCTGTACAGCACGGTACGATTGTCTTTGAACATGTTTCCATGAGATATAAAGATGCTTCGGAAGATGCGCTGACTGATCTGAGCTTTGCCATTCATGCAGGTGAAACGATCGGTATTATCGGCGGCACTGGCAGCGGCAAATCAACGCTGATCAATCTTATTCCGCGTTTTTATGATGTCAGTCAAGGAGAAGTGAAAGTAGATGGCATCAATGTCAAAGACTATGGTGCCCATCAGCTGAACAATCTAATCGGCATTGTCCCGCAGAAAGCTGTGCTTTTCCATGGGACGATCCGGGACAATATGAAATGGGGCAGAGAAGAGGCGAGCGATGATGAGATCGAACAGGCTTTGATCACAGCCCAAGCGCAAGAAGTCGTGGCTGAAAAGGGCGGCCTGGATCATGTTCTTGAGCAGCATGGCGCCGATCTTTCCGGCGGACAGAAGCAGAGACTGACGATTGCTCGGGCACTGGTAAAAAGACCGGAGATCTTGATCTTAGATGACAGTGCCAGTGCATTGGACTTTGCGACAGACGCTGCTCTGCGCAGGTCTCTGCATGGCATTGCCAAAGATACGACGATCCTCATTGTATCTCAGCGCGTGTCTTCGATGATGGGCCTCGACAAGGTACTGGTGCTGAATGATGGATGCTTAGCTGGCATTGGAACGCATGAACAGCTGCTGGAGAACTGTTCTGTCTATCAGGAGATCAATGCATCGCAGTATCCTGAAAAGAGCACATCCGCAAAGGAGGTGCTGGCATGAAGCATCAGACAATAGATGATATAAAACAGGATGAAGTGAATTCCTGGGATACATTGAAAAAAGTACTGCATGTCATTGGCCGCAGACGGTACTTGCTGATCCTATCTATTCTGCTGGCCGGAACTTCTGTGATCCTGCAGCTCTATGTGCCGATCTTATTCGGCAATGCGATCGATGCGATCATTGCTCAGGGAAATGTCGATTTTGGTCTTGTTATACATACGTTGAGCAGGATCATTCTCTTAGTGCTGCTCTCTTCATTTGCAGTTTATCTGATGAACCGCATCAACAATCGCATGACGTATGAGGCCATCAGAGATATCCGTGCCAAAGCGATACGGCAGATCCAGGTATTGCCTCTTTCCTATTTAGATGGGCACTCTTCCGGTGATATTGTCAGTCGGATGATCGCAGATACAGATCAGCTGTCCGATGGACTACTGCTTGGCTTTGCTCAGCTGTTTACGGGCATTGTCACGATCATTGCCACCATTGCCTTTATGTTCTCAAAGAATATTCTGATCACTCTGCTTGTCATAGTGGCTACACCAGTCAGTTTCTGGATCGCAAAATTTATTGCTTCACATTCGTATGCCATGTTCCGTCTGCAGACAAAGATCCGCGGAGATGAGACATCTCTGATCGAAGAAATGGTTGGAAATGCCAAAGTGGTAAAGGCCTTTGGTCATGAACAGAAAGCATCGGAACAATTCCGCGCAGTCAATGGGCAGCTGAAAGATGCCTATCAGAAAGCGACTTTCTATTCTTCTTTGACCAATCCCTCCACAAGATTTGTCAACAGTGTCATCTATGGTCTTGTTGCACTGATCGGTTCTTTTCAGATCTTTGCCCAGGGCCTGACGGTCGGCGGGCTCTCGGCGATGCTGAGCTATGCCAATCAGTATATGAAGCCTTTCAACGATATCAGTTCCGTCATTACCGAATTGCAGAATGCCTTGGCATGCGCTGGGCGGATCTTTGATCTGATTGAAGAAAGACCGGAAAAAGATGCCATCGATCTGCAGCAGGATCCATCGCTCATCGCGACATTGCCAAAAGAAACTGTGAGCATCGACCATGTTTCCTTCAGTTATCGCAAAGATCAGAAACTGATTGAAGATATTTCTCTGCAGGCCGAGCCAGGCATGCATATTGCAATCGTCGGGCCGACGGGATGCGGCAAAACGACACTGATCAATCTTCTGATGCGTTTCTATGATGCAGATCACGGCGATATCCAGCTCGATGGCACAAGTATCTATCAGATGGACAGGCACGCTCTCAGAAAGAATTTCGGCATGGTACTGCAGGATACTTGGCTGAAGAACGGTACCGTTCGTGACAATATCAGCATTGGAAAACCAGAAGCTGAGGACGATGAGATCATCCAGGCTGCCAAAGCAGCGCACAGCTGGGAATTCATCAGAAGACTGCCGCAGAAACTGGATACAGTGCTGCAGGAAGACAGTCTCAGTCAGGGACAGAAGCAGCTACTGTGCATTACCAGGGTCATGCTGTGCCATCCGCCGATCCTGATCCTGGATGAAGCGACTTCTTCTATTGACACCCGTACAGAGATCCAGATCCAGAAAGCATTTGATCAGCTGATGGAAGGAAGAACAAGTTTCATTGTTGCCCATCGCCTGTCTACCATACGCAATGCCGATCTCATCTTAGTCATGAAGGATGGCAGGATCATTGAGCGCGGCAATCACGAGCAGCTCTTAGCAGCCAATGGATTCTATGCAAAGCTTTACAGCAGTCAGTTTGCTGAGCAATAAGAAAAGCGGTGATCTCAGGATAAGCTCCTGAAGTCATCGCTTTGTTTGTTTATCTGGTGCTGAGCTTTTTGCGAAGACCGAACATCAGTCCAGCTAAACTGGCAGATGCCAGCAAAGCAAGCATCCATGTGCCTGTATGATCACGAACTGCGGTATCCGGAGCCTTGTATGTATTATCAACAGTTCTTGAAGCAATGGCGTAGTTGGAGAAGCTTGTTGTTGTGAAGGTGATCGTCTGTGTAGCTGCATCATATGTCGTTGGGATGATCTCGAAGATACCGTCATGTTTTTCATGCACGATCACGATCTCATTGCCATTGACGCCTTCATCAAGCTTCAGCGTAACAGTAGCCGGATTCTTCAACTCTTTCAGCTGATTTGTCCAGGCCGCATCCGCTGTGCCCTTATTGATGACCTGATCCAGACTGATGTTCAGATAGGAAGAAATATCATAGCTGCTGGCTGCTGTTTCGAAGTTGCTGATCTGCGTCGCATCAAGTGAGATATCTGCAACCGACAGATCGACATTTCCTGAATTGATCTCAGTATCCGCAATGGCAATATTGCCCGAAGCTACTTTCTTAGAAGTATTCGTGACGGTATTGTCTACCTTCTGGAATAATGCATGCAAATGAAGATTGCGCGATGGCATCTTGAAGGTGAAGGTGCTGACAGCTGTATCGCTCTTCAGATTGTCATCGTCATTGAAACCGCCGCCAAGGTATTGATAGCCATAGTTCGGTATCATCTGAATGACGATCTCATCATCTGCTTTAGCACGGATCATATAGACGCCGTTTTCATCAGGTTTTACTTCCGTCTGCGCAGCATTATTAATAGCAACTACTTTAACTGTTCCATTTGTGACTTTTAATGAAGGATCACTGCTGGTATATGACCAAATGATAGAGAATGTTCCATTTGTGTAAGTAAGATCATAAGAAATGTTCTTTTTATTGAGGCTTCATCAGGAAGAATGGGTTAATTTCATAGCTTTGTAGGGAAGCTGCACATCTATATCAGAGCACTTGAGCATGATCATGTCGATCATGTTCTTTATGTTACGGAATCCAAAAGCTGCTCTGATAATGAGCTTG
>JAAYWN010000149.1 GCA_012516665.1 Erysipelotrichaceae bacterium | reverse complement strand
AATATATGCATAAAGAAAACCAGAAGAATTTCTTCCTCTGGTAAAAGCATTCTTTAATTAACCTGTCCTTGACTTGGGGTACAGTTTATATCACGTTCTTTTTTCATGCACCATCGGAAGAATTCTATGCCTTTTTCGGTTTTGTTTGCTGCACATCCAGTACCGTATATGGGTAATGATGTGAACGATTTTGAAAGGCAAGAATATCTTTGTTTAAAATGATGCCATGACGCATATCTGTTGCTCTTTTTAAAACTGGATTTTCTTTCTTCTGCACAAAATCGGGAAGATACGGCAGGAGACTGGTAGAAATTTCCCACGTTGCACTGTTCCATAACAGCGTTGGAATATGATCTACCGCATAATACAGAATGTTTCCAATCTGACAGATAGGATGAGAAAAATCTGTTGGATGAGCAAAACTAAATCCCATTTTGTTATCACAGCTGATATCTATGATCAGACATTCCTTTGTAAAACACTTTATTTCATGATCCTGAATAAAAATTGAGGGATTCGTCGGATCCTGTATTACTCCGTTCACAATGATATCTGTCTGTGTCAGCTCATCTATAATCGGTGTCCATCGATTGCTTGAGTTTCTGATCATAAAAGTTCCATCCGTCTGCTTTTGCATCTGCATATACTGCAGCCCTGGGATACGGTCGGAAACGACGTGACTTGGGCGCATCGTTATTACTTTGATTCTGTTGATTCCATGCCCTTGCAAAGCATAGATTGCACCGCGGCTGACGGAGCCGAATCCCAGCACAATTGCGGATCGTTCGGGGCCAAAGTTTCCATCAATTCCGCGCAGCTGAAGGGCATGCTGAACGCCGCAATAGCCAGCCATCTCGTTATTCTTCTGAAAAATATGCGTCATGCCACGCTCATTCAGGTTATACATATTTTCCCACGCAATCAATGTCAATTTTTTGCGAATTGCCGTCTGCGTTATATCACTTTGTTGAACACTGTGAATCCACCCCCAAACAGTACTGCCATCTGGTACTTCTTTGAAATCTTCTAACATGGGTTTGGTGATAATGACCGAATGGAAACTGGACAGCAATTTACTGCGGCCTACCGCTTCGTTTCCAGTCATGGATGAGATCTGATTGTCGGATACTCCGAAGGATTCACCATAGCCCTGTTCAAAATATAGTTCATTTCGAATTGTTTTGGGAATGAACTCGATGTGTTCTGGATGAATCGGGACTCGCTTTTCTTCTTCTTTCCGTGATGTAGCAATAATTGCTGTTTTCATAAATTGTACTCCTTTCAAAGGGTTATTCTGCGAAGGTAAAAAAAAGCGTTACAAAATCAATTACTGATTTTCACACGAACGACGCATGTATATTCACACAGTATAAGAATCAAGAAGCTGTGGTTAACCCAATTTATAGACTAAGACTGGGGTTATGTCAAACGCGGCAGACAGTTTTCATCAATTATTCATGCGTTTACGTTGATTTTGATGCAATATATATACAAATAAATGAAAGTGTATTTTTATTTTATAAAGTTGAGAGGAATGAATAAAAATCGCTCTTTTCAAGATAAGTGCTGATTTATCACCGGAGTACCAAATCCTGTACAGCAGAAATGATATACATCACTACCATATAGGTAAGAGGTGATATCTATGCTT
>JAAYWN010000148.1 GCA_012516665.1 Erysipelotrichaceae bacterium | reverse complement strand
GAACGCCTCCAGTGCATAAAGATCCTTTCAGATTTACGGCCATCACACTGTAGAAAATACTGCCGAGAACGCCAAGGAAAAAAGTTGCCAAAAAGGAAGTAATGAAGAAAGCCCCGCTGATGCTGTCCGACTGGCTCAGAATAATGGTCATCAGGAAAAGCAGACTGAAAGCGATAAAGATATTTTCTTTGCTTTCGGAGGACAGCTGTCTGCCTAGCACTGCATACAGCAGATATCCCGCAAGAAAGAACAGATAGTCTGCATAGTGCAGACTGACTGCAGATTCACTTGCACTGACGGCACTTCTGGCATCTAAAAAAGTCAATGCCGTCATGCTTTCAAACATGAGCAATGAAAAGGACAGGATCAGGATCAGATTCTTTTTAGAGATGAGCTCCCGAAAAAACAGTCTGTTCACCATCGTTTTCTTCCCCCTATGTGTCTTAGAAAATTATAGCAGAACCTGATACATCCATGAAAAGGAAGATGTCATATTATCTTATTTTGATCTTTAACGAACCATGGGACAGTACCTTTGTTTCGCCATATCCTGTTCTTCTGCTGTCCTTCTGCATTCTTGCGTGGCTGTTGGCGGGATCCAGGAGTTCACAGGTATGCGGTGCAATACAGAAATCACCGAAGACCGTAGACGCATGGATCTCTAGTTCTCCTTCATTCTTCAGGAATACTTCGTTATACTTTCCCTGCCATTCTTCAAACTGATAGCCATTGTCTTCATAAGAGAAGAAACGAAAACAGTAATCCAATCTAGGATCCGACAGTTCTGTTTCATCATGGAACATGCCGGAATGCACATCATACGCGGTGATTGTTTTCCAATGTGCCCGCTGCTTTAAACGCAGTTCTTTCCATTGCTCATCAAAGACCAATACAGCACAGATCTTTGCGCTGTCCGTCGTAATTGACGGTTCTTTTGCCTTATGAGAGGCATACTGTATCTTTTGGACCAATCCCTCATCCAGCGGCCACAGATAGTCATGGAGAGCTTTCTTTAAAGTCCTGGCATCTTTATTCTGATGATCCGCATAGAAAGCCTGATAGACACTGTGCTCTGTCTTCAGGATCAATGCATCGTCTGCCAGCGTGATCTCTTTGATACAGGAAGTTGAGATCCATTGTTCCTGCGCAAAGTGAGGGTGATCCAGCACATTGCCCCAGACATGATACTGATCTTTGTTTTTTTCAAAATACCAGTTCTTCAAAGTATACATAACGCTGTTTATTCTACCAAAAGAAAAGGCCGCATACAACGCGGCCCTGGTTCATCCTAAGATTGCTTTCTTCAGCTTCTCTTTTAACGCTTCATATTCAGCATCGCTCAGATGAGTCTTATTTGGGTTCATTTCAAAGGTGCCTCCCCATTCATAGCCATCCTTGTACTTCGGGCACAGGTGCATATGAAGATGATGTCCTGTATCGCCATACATGCCATAGTTCAGCTTGTCCGGATGGCATACGGTATGGATCGCATTGGCAACTGTCGTTACATCCGCAATGAAGGCTTCACGGTCTTCCTTAGAGAGCTCGATCATTTCTGATACATGATGCTTAGAAGCAACAACGCATCTTCCTGGATGCGACTGTTCCTTAAATAAATATACTGTAGATGCCGGCAGTTCGCAGATCTCAATTGCAAACTTCGCGACCAATTCTCCCTTTGCGCAATACGCGCAGTCCGGATGTTCCTGAGCTAAATCTGTCATTTTATTTTATTCTCCTTCAATCTCTGATTTATTCTATCACTTCCATTCTTTCATAGCGTATCCTTTCCAATGAGTGTATGATAATACGCGAGGTAAACCATGAAAAAACTATTGAAAATGATCCTATGCAGCGTGATGCTGTGCACAATGACAGCATGTTCCAATGGAAATGAAGCTGCCGTAAAGAATACCGTCAACAGCTACTTTGTATCCTTGGAAGAAGGAAAACTGGAAGACGCCTACAAATATGTCAGCGATGATGCCACAACTGACTTCACAGAACTGAAAGAGACAGAAGACAGCATGAACAATATGCTGGATGAGTATAATATCAGCGATGCCACAAAGGCACTGTTCTCGGATGCCTTCTCCAGTATTATCAAGCTCTGCGTACAGTCCCATAAGATCACTAAGACAGAAAAGGTATCTGATACCGAATATAAGGTCACGGCAGATGCTTCGATCTTAGATTCCGATACCATCGCCGATGCCATTGAAAATATCGACTATGAAACATTCCTGAATGATATCTCCAGCAAAGTAACAGAAAAGTATACCAGTGAAGGAGAATCTGCGGCAGCTGAGTATCTCATGTCATCCATGGCCACATGGTTCTCTGAGAACTATACAAATGCTCTGAAGGATCTGAAAGCAACGTCAAGACCAGTCGTCATTACTGTAGACAAAGAGAATGATTCCTGGCTGATCACCGGTATGGAAGATCAGGAATAGCCAAGAGCTGACCGCTCCTCTTTCAGCAAATATTATCTTTTCAAAGACGCTTTGATGTGTTATCATCAATAAGCATTGAGTGTTTAGCTCAGCTGGGAGAGCACTTCCTTGACGTGGAAGGGGTCATGGGTTCGAGTCCCTTAACGCTCACCTAGGAAACCGCATGGTTATGCGGTTTTTTTAATTTTTAGAGGGTTTTGCGATACGTTTTGCGATACGGTGTTCTCATTCTTTATATTTTCGATTCATCATTGCCTGCAGGATCTCTATATCGCTTGCTGTCGCATACCAGTTGACGGACATATTCTCATTCTTATGTCCCATCATTTTTTTGATTGCTGCTGGATTGGTCCCATGTGAATAGTTGTCTGCAGAAAATGATTTCCGCATCAATCCGGCGTACACCTTGATACCGCAAGCCTTGGACACGCGGTAAAGATAATCCGACACATAGTCCGTATGGAATGGCTCTCCGTTGAAATCAGAGAACAGCAGGTCATAATTCGAATATGCCAATGCTTCCTTCAGGATATCAACGCCCTCATAGAACAACGGCAGTACTCTTTTGGACTGTTGCGTCTTTGTCTGTTTCTCTGTCAGGGTCTCTGTGAGCGAAGATCCGATTGACCGTACCACAGCGACCTTTGCCATTTCGACATCGATTGTCTTCTTGGTCTCAGGGTCGGTATATTGAAGCTTTTTGAATTCAATATCATTCCGCCGGATTGCCTTGGCCTCCTGGGGCCGCATCCCTGTGATCCTCATGAACTTCAATAACAACAGCAGAATATCTCTGTTGTATATTTTCTCATCATCCCATGGCAGATATCCGCCATAGTTGCTCATGAACTCACAGAATTTCTGGAAATCTTCTTCGGTGATATTCTGTTCTGACACTGATCTTTGGGTCACCTTGTTTGATATCGGAGTATCGATCACCTGTGTCCAATCTGTGACTGGAAGTTTTTTGATGATTGCGACCTGGAAGATCCTATGCCAATCTGTCTTGACGTTCCTCACCTGCTGCTGGACACATTGTGACGCACAACTTTTGAGTGTCTCTTGAACATCGACAAGCTCTATATCTTCGATGTTCCTGTCTGCAAGCGGTTTGATGTACTTATCGTAGATCTTGTTGTTCTTTTTACATGTCCCTTTTGTTCGCGGAAAATAATCCGGGGTCATATCGAACAGGTCACCAACAGTATACATTTCCTTTTCGCCAGGCATGATTAAGGATTTTCTTGCCAGAACAGGTTCCATCTGGTTTCGATGTGCAACTGCATCCTTGAATGCGGATGTTTTATTCAAATATCTTTCGACAGGGAAATCCTTAGTATAGTGCTTTTTAACGCCTTGATCACGATAGTACAGAGAGACCATGTATGCTTTAAGAAGCGGATCTCCATTTTTATCTTTTTCTGTTTTAGAAAACCTTTCACTGATTGCTCTTTCTTTTATCATCATCTCATCCTTTCTGATGAAATGACCATGCACCTCCTCATTGGATCACTGCACAGTCATTAACTGTAGCAGTGTCTTACTGCACCTCTCGTTTTTTGCAGGAACAATTTGCTAATTGTCCTACCAATTAGCATAATATCATTCAGGTTTTCTGTCGAATTATTACGCATTTAATTTCTTGTGTGCACCTTCAATTGTCATAGTCCGGAAATTCCAGTAGTCCTTGCCAACAGAATCGCGGATGAATCTGTCAACTTCATCTTCTGTATATAACCAGGCACGTGCAAATCTTGTAGCTTCAATAAATCCATACTGTCTCAGATATCCAACGTGATGTGTAGAACAATGCAATCTTTCCGCAACTTGATCAACGGTAAGCAATACCGTATCCTTTGAAATCTTATTATCCATTTCTCCTTCTCCTTTTATATTTTGTGCTCGCATTTCCACCAAATAATTTAGCGAGCAAATTTATGCTTGTTTATAACATTCGGTTTTCAAAGAACATTTGAAATATTTACAGTAAAATCAGCAAGTACTCTGTTCTGCATATTTCTTGTTGATTCTATTTGATGCTACACACAAGATATAACTATTTCAAAAATTCGGAAGGAGGCGAAACCTCTAAATTGTCATACATTACTGCATATTACAAATGCCTTCCTCTAGGTACATCATGATTCAACTTAATTAGCGAGCCAATTTGTTCTGAAGATTCTACACTAAATTCACTGCCAATCTTGGTAGTCCTACACAAGAGATAATCCACACTAACATCAAAAATATCTGCAAGCTTTATTAAAGCTTCAACTGAGTACCTTTCGACACCTCTTTCACACCTGCTTACATGGTCAACTGTACAATCCATAAGCAATGCCATATCTCCTTGTGTCATTTTCTTTTTTTCTCTTAGTTCTCTAATACGAGTTCCTGTTTGAAGCATATTATATAGCATGATATATTCTCCTTCTCTTAGCTTTGAAAGCACATAAAAAGCCGGAGAAATCGCAGCAATTATGCTTGATCTCATCCGGCTTCACACTTCAATAAATTTCTGACTTTATATAGATTTCAACGTGTTTCATTTATTATCTCATCATATTTAACATACTCATATTATTAAATATTTCTATATAGTGTTGGTTTGAATCAAGCTTCCATATTATTCTGTCCTTTCAATGTTTAATTTTTTAACTTCCATTGCATTTGTACCTTTTATAAAGGCTTGTGCCTATTTAGTGAATGTCTGTCAAAGACTGCGTGCACACAGTCTTTTGACCATTCTTATGAAAGTTCATGTATCACCCCCAGATGAAGTGTTGCATTTCATCTGGTACATATTTGTTCCAGCACTTTAATTTTTCAAAATTTCTTGTCTATGATATACCCATTTTATTGGGTATATGGAAATGGGGGCGTATAAAGTACCGTAAAAATAGAAAGAAAACGAGCACATGATCTCATACGATCCATTTTGGAAAACACTAAAGAAAAGGCTCTTCATCAACAAATGTGGGCATCTGAATTGATGAATGAGCAGTAAATATCTATATCTGCGCTTGATCTTTAACTATGAAAAATGGGCATGGGATTTTATACTTATTCTTGCGAAGAAATAAGGAGTAAAACCATGCCCAACAAAACTTTAATCAATCAGCTCCTCCACGTCAAGAACATTGTGATAGATTCTTATAAATATTGCGCGGAAGATGATAGATTCACCATCTCTGTGCATCCTACAAAGGGACAGCAGTGCCTGTGTCCAGTATGCCAGAAGAAATGCTCATACTACGATTCTCTAGAGACCCGCAAGTGGAGATCTCTGGACATGGGATATACAAAGGTATTCCTTGAAGCACCGGTGCACAGGATCGAATGCCCTGTCCATGGAGTACTCACGGAATATGTCCCCTGGGCACGGCATCATTCATCCTTCACAAGGGACTTTGAGAACACTGCTGCATGGATGGCGCTGTATCTTCCCAAGACTGCGGTATCCACGTACATGCGGATCGCATGGAACACCATCGGGCCTATCATCTCCAGATACAGGAAGGATGCGGACCCATGTCCAGAGCACCGTTTCAATGGTCTGAAGCACATCGGCATCGATGAGACGAG
>JAAYWN010000147.1 GCA_012516665.1 Erysipelotrichaceae bacterium | reverse complement strand
ATCACTTAAGCAGCCATCTAACGGAGATGTCGCCAAACATAGAGCTAGATAGCTGCTTAAGTGTTTCTATATTTGGCTATACCATTATATCAAGCACTGAATTTATCCACAAAATTGTTTACTGTTCGAATTTGAAAAAAGGTCTAGCAATCGCTGCAGCCGCAGTCCTGCTGGCTGGCTGTTCTGCCTCGGCAGCTGCATCTTCCCCAGCCGTTTCCTCTGCAGCTTCGCAGAGCACCAATACATCCGGGACCTCCACGGTCACAACCGTAAATGCGAGCGCCAATGCGGTGATCGATACCGCAGATCTGTTCACTTCAAGAGATCTGGAACAGAGCGTAGATACATCCAACGCAGAATATATCACTCTTGAGAATAACAAAGACATTTCGATCACCAGTGAAGGTGTTTATATCATCTCCGGTACATCCAGTGAAACAACGATCACCGTAGAAGCCCCAGAGGACGCAAAAGTGCAGATCGTCCTGGACAATGCATCGATCACAAATACAGATTCCCCTGCCATCTATGTAAAAAGTGCCGATAAAGTATTTGTAACAGCCGCTGAGGGCAGTGTGAATACTTTCAAGGTCACCGGGACATTCACTCCTGACAGTACGGTCAATACAGATGCCGTCATCTTCTCTAAGAGCGATCTGACCCTCAATGGCACCGGCACTCTGAATATCACTTCTTCAAAGAATGGCATCACCAGCAAAGATGATCTGAAAGTCACCGGCGGTACATGGAATATCACCAGTGAAGCAGATGGTCTTGAAGCAAATGATTCCATAGCGATCGCCGATGGCAGTATCACCATCAATGCAAATAAAGATGGCATGCATGCAGAGAATGATGAAGACAATGCCAAAGGATATGTCTATATCGCAGGCGGCACCTTCAGCATTCAGGCTTCCGATGACGGCATCCAGGCCACGACGATCTGTGAGATCGATGGCGGCACCTTCACCATCAATGCCTCGGAAGGCATTGAAGGAACAGATGTAGAGATCAACTGCGGCGATATCACGATCAATGCTTCAGATGACGGCATCAATGCCGCTGCGAAATCCACCGCTTATTCTGTACAGATCATCATCAATGACGGTACGCTGAATATCACGATGGGCGCAGGCGATACCGATGCGGTTGATGCCAATGGCAGTATCACCGTCAATGGCGGCATCATCAATATCACGGCCCAGACTTCTTCCTTCGATTATGATACGACCGGCACCATCAACGGCGGCACTGTGACCGTCAATGGGGAGCAGATCACCGAGATGCCTTCCTCCATGATGGGCGGAGGGATGAAAGGAATGCAGGGAAATCAAGGCACCCAGGGACGTTCCGCCGATGCTTCTTCCGGCAGTACCCAGACAAAACAGAGCTAAAAAGGCAGCGGTGCATATCACATGCATCACTGCTTTTTTAAATACTTTTTCTTATAATTTCGGATCACGCCCCAAGCGATCAGCACCGCAAAGATCGAAGTCGCTGTATTGGAGATGAACATGACCATGCCACAGCTCATTTCCCCAGCATTCGTATAATTCTGCAGATACCACAGCACTGGGATACGGAAAACAAAGACACGCGAGAAATTGATGACCAGCGTCAGTTTCGTTTTGCCTAAGCCATACAGCAGCGCAGCCGCGGCACAGTTGGCACCAAGAGGCAGTGCGCCCAATGCTTCATACGTATAGACCTCCCCGATCAGTTTGGCAAAGGAAGGGTCCTGTGAAGCGAACAGAGAAGACAGCTGCTGCAGATAGATCAGTTCCAGACTGGAGATGACAAAACCAATGCCCATGCAGAATACCGCACAGATATAATATGCTTTCAGCACCCGGTCATATTTCTTTGCCCCGAAATTCTGTGAGATAACAGCGGATGTACCATCCTGAAACCCATTCTGCGGATTGGTCGTAATGCCGCCGAGATTGTTGGAAACGCCCAAGGCACCGACCATCAGAGAACCATAGACTGCGGCCATGGAATTGACGATCGTCTTGCCATAGGCAAACAATGCTTTTTCAATCATGACCGGAATCGACTGCTTGATCATCGGCGCACATACATCGCCCTTCAGCGTTACCGCGTCCGGCGAGAAACCAAAAGCATTCTTCATATCAAAGATACTGAACAGCGCAAAGATGAACATGGTGACCTGAGCTGCTAAGCTTGCATAGGCGATCATGACCAGATCGCCATTCAGCAGATAGACAAAGACAGCCGTCAGAACAAGCTTGATCAGGATCACAACTAAATTCAGGTACAGCAGTTTCTTAGTATTTCCTCTTGCCCTTTCGACCGATATATAGACCGCATTCATAAAGGTAAATACGACCACGAACAGCTGTATGCGGAAATAAGAAGCACCGATAGCGATCAATTCTTCCGGCGTGCCGCAGAATCTTAGAAAAGGCTCCACGATCGGCAGAATGCATGCCAGCAGGATCAGGCCGGCCGCTAAAGCTATCGCATACAGTGTGCTGACCCGCTTCTTCACCAGCTGATAATCGCCAGTGCCATATGCCCGGCTGATCAAGATCCCAGATCCGACCGCCAAGCCATTGCCGATCGCTGCTAAGATCTGATTCAGCTGATTCAGATAGGCTACTGCTGAAACTGAAAGAGCACTGATATGACTGGCCATCATTGTATCCATAATGGAAAAGATCTGCTGCAGGCTCTGATAAAGAGCCAAGGGAAGGCATACCATGAAGATGACCTTCCATAGATTTCCATTTAAAGACATATCACGGAATTTACGATCTTTTTCTGAAAGATCTGCTTTGATTGTTTTCTCTGACATATACTTAATGATAAATATATTTTCATTTATTTCTAAGGATTATATATAGAATTGTCTTAATAATACTGATTATTTACGATATAATGCAAATATGCGAATAACCAATCAGCAGATCAATCGGATCTATGCCGAAAAGAATCAGAGGGATGCTTCTTTTTTCATGTCCTCTCATCACTTTCATCCCTATTATGAACTGTACTATCTCAATCACGGCACCTGCCGCTTTTTCATCAACAATACATTCTATACGGTCGAAGAAGGCGATCTGATCGTCATTCCAAAGCATCTGTTTCATTACACAAAGTACAGCCGTCCCTGCACGCGCACGGCAGTCTTCTTCCGTGCCGAAGATCTGAAACAGATCGATCCAGCCATTGATTTTGCCCATACTTATGATGAACTGAGGATCTATCACATGCAAGATGCCAGCCGCAGCAGGATTGAAGAAGTATTGGAGCACATGCTGAGCATCATGCGATCTGAGGACGCTGATGTCCCGATCATCCTTCTTGTGCAGCTGCAGGAATTATTCCTGCTGATCAAAAGATACGGATGCCCTTGTGATCATATGGAACAACTGCATACCAACGATCAGGAGATCGTTCATGCCGCACAGTTCATCTCAGCTCATTACGCGGAACATATCACCACAAAGGATATTGCAGCAACTACCGGCTTTACACCGAATTATCTTTCGGCCAAATTCCATGACACTGCCGGCATCTGCATGCATGAATACCTTGTCTTTGTCCGTCTCCATCATGCCGAAAGCATGCTGCTGTCTTCAGATCTCTCTATTACTGAGATCGCCCTGCAGTGCGGTTTCTCCGACAGCAACTATTTCAAGGATGCCTTTAAGAAAATGTATGGCGCATCGCCAAGGAACTATCGCAAAAAGAGCACATAAAAAATTCCAATTCTGCAGCGAACTGGAATTTTTGTTTTCTATGATTACTTCTTCTGAACGTACTTTAAGGAATCCAATGTTACTGCTGCGATGATGATGATACCTTCAAAGACGAACTGGAGGTTGGTATCGATACCAAGGATCGTTAACGAATATGTCAATGCCGTAAAGATCAGAACACCGACAACAACGCCTGAGATCTTGCCAATACCGCCGGTAAAGGAAACACCGCCGACAACGCAGGCAGCAATAGCATCCATATCCCATCCCTGACCATATGCAGCCGAACCAGAACCGACCATTCTCTGGCATTCCAGCCATGCGCCGAAGGCATAAAGGACACCGGCGATCATGAAGGCACGCAGAGTAACTTTAAATACGGAGATACCAGATACAGAAGCTGCTTCTGGGTTTCCGCCGACAGCATACAGATACTTGCCGAAGCGGGTCTTGTTCCAGATGAACCATACGATCATGATAGCGGCTGCTGCCCACAGAATGATTGTTGGGAAAGCACCGATCTGAGGAATGATCGCATTCGGAATCGATGTATCAATGGCACCGAAAGAAACACCCTTTGTACCATATGTCACTAAGCCGAAGATGATCAGCATATTCGACATGGTCGATACGAATGGATGGATCTTGAATCTTGCTGTAAAGAAGCCAGCAATCGAAGTGAACATGACCGAGAATAAGATACAGATGACCAAAGCAAGGATTGCTCTGGTACCCGCGCCCATGGAGCTCAGATCAATGATCTTGCCGAAGACAGTGCCAGTATTCGGACCATTATGCATAACAACGGTCGAAATGACCATGTTCATACCGACGATACGGCCGATGGAAAGATCGGTACCAGTCAGCAGGATCAATCCTGCAACGCCCAAAGCGAAGAACATACGAGGTGCTGCCTGCTGCATGATATTCATGACATTGTTGACCGTCAGCAGAGATGTATGCTTGAGTATCGGGGTCAGGATGCACAGCATAATGAAAACGAGAAGAATAACAATATACAGACCATTTCTCAGAAAGAACTGCTTTCTGTTGAATGAATATCTGTATGCTTCCCACTTCTGTGCCTGCTGCTCACCAAACGTGAACCGCGATCTGCGGAGCAGGTCGATCAGATGATATTCATGCGTGAAAGCTTCATGTTTATGATCTTTAGCCGCCTGCAGCTGTTTGTCACAGCTCATTTTGGCATCAAATTTCTTGTTCTTGAAGACATAGTTCTCATCTTTCAATTCCTGCTTGTAGTTTGCATCGCTGCTGTTCAGCTTTGCCAGATTGTCTTCATGTTCCTTATTGATCTCTGAAAGTCTTCTTTCATAGCTGGATAAAGTGACCTGCTTTTCAGCAATGCAGCTCTTTTCGACCTTCTCCTGGTATTCAGGCGCATAATGCTGCTTTAAATACCCTTCTGCTTCTTTGATCAGACTGTCGATCTCCGACTTATTGGAAGCTTCTACTTTTTTAGCTTCCGCAATGGCTGCTTCAGAAGACGATACAATGCTGTCTCTTTCACTCTTTGACAGAGCTTTATTCTCTTTTGCCAGCTGGATCCCATTCTTTAAAAGAACGATCTTCTCTTCACCATCTGCCCGCAGAGCATCAATTTTTTTCTGGATCTCACCGATATGCGCGTCAATCGGTTCCAGAAGTTTTGCTGCCTGTTCATCCGTCAGAATGTCTGCTGGACCCACTGCATTATTTTTATCTAGACTCATATTCCCTCTCCTCGATCACATGTACTTGGCACTAAGCCTTAACAGTTCTTCCTGATTTGTATCCTTGGTATTGACGATGCCGGCCAGATGTCCGTTGGACATGACACCGATGCGGTTGGTAATACCCAGGATCTCAGGCATTTCTGAGGATACAACAATGATTGTTTTCCCCTGCTTTGCCATCCGGATGATCAGTTCATAGATCTCATATTTGGCACCGACATCAATACCTCTCGTCGGCTCATCCATCATGAATACCGCTGGATCACGTTCAAGCCACTTTCCGAAGATGACCTTCTGTTGGTTTCCTCCGGATAAGCTGGAGATAATATCATCAGCACCCATGCACTTTGTATGCATGATCTTGACTTCTTTTTCCGTAGCCCGATGCATCTTATCATCTGATAATGCAAAGCCATTTTTATAATGGTTCAGATTTGTAAGAGTTGTATTGAAGACCAGATTTCCCTTCATGAACAGGCCATTGGCCTTGCGCTCTTCAGTGATCATTGCAAAGCCATGTTCCATGGCATCTTTTGAATTGCTGAAATTCATCAGCTTTCCGTCATAATAGACACGTCCGGATGCTCTGGTACGAACGCCGAAGATTGTTTCCAGCAATTCCGTACGGCCAGCTCCTACCAGTCCATACAGTCCGAAGATCTCACCTTTCTTGACATCAAAGGTAATATCCTGCAGATATGGCTTGAATTTTGTTGAAAGATGCTGAATGGAAAGGATCGATTCGCCAGGTACATTGTCGACCGGCGGGAAACGGTTGTCCAGAGAACGTCCTACCATGGCAGCGATCAATTCATCCAGATTTGTTTCCTTTACGTTCTTTGTCAGAACAAGCTGACCATCACGGAGCACGGAGACTTCATCACAGATCTGGAATACCTCATCCATTTTATGCGAGATATAGATCAATGAGATGCCCTGTTCAGTCAGTCCTCTCATCATCGTAAACAGTTTCTTTACTTCAGGCTCTGTCAATGATGATGTTGGTTCATCCAGAACAATGATTTTGGAATGATACGAAATAGCTTTGGCAATTTCAACCATCTGTCTCGCAGATACGGACATTTTCCGCATCGGCTGCGTCAGGTTGACGGTCATATTTAAGCTTCTGAATAATGCCGAAGCTTCGTTTCTCATACGTGCTTCATCAATGACACCTGCTGAAGTCGTTGGATAGCGGCCTAAGAACAAATTATCAATGACACTGCGATCTAAGCACTGATTCAATTCCTGATGGACCATTGCCACTCCGTTTTCCAGAGCATCTTTCGGTCCCGAGAAATTTACTGGGTGTCCGTCGAGTGTAATTTCCCCTTCATCTTTATGATAGATGCCAAATAGGCATTTCATCATGGTGGATTTTCCAGCGCCATTTTCCCCCATAAGACCCATGACGGTTCCACGCTTTACATCCATATTAATATGATTCAGAACACGGTTGCGTCCAAATGATTTGGACATACCGCGGATGGATAGAATAATATCTTCTTTCTTTCCTGTCATTTTATACCCCTTTTGCTGGGCAGAATATTTGAGACTGCTCGATTGGATCATTTAATAAAAAGCATCAGGGGGGCTTTATATTTACCCCCCTGATTAATCATCAGTTAGATTACTTCAGAAGCGCTGTGTAAGAAGCAGCATTATCTGTCTTGACCATGTTGATTGCATATGCGTCATATTCAGATGGGTTGCCCAAACGGTTCGTAATATTGGATTCTGTCTGGCCATCACCGGCAATGTATTCAACGGAGAGGTTCAGCAGCTTGTCATACTTCTGCAGCAGAGGAACATATGTTGAACCAAGGAAGTTATCAGCACTGTTGTATGTATCCAGCCATACCTTCTTGGTAGCATGCTTGGAAGAATCAAGCTGTGTGGAAACTGGCTTGTAAGTAACGGTGGAATCTGTGAAGTCTTTGTAGTTGTCAGCTGTAACAGCAAGGTTCAATGCATAGAATGAACGCTCATCAGCGACATACTTGTAATCTGCATCTGTCAGGACGTTGCCAGCATCATCTGCTTTGGAGATACCAGTCATGATATCAACGCCATCAAGAGAGTTTCTCAGGACTCTGAGTGTCAGATAAGCCTGAACATCAGCGTGCTGTGAGATTGTTCCGGAATAGCCATTTGCAATAGCTGCAACGGCATCGCTGTTTGCATCATAGCCAAATGTAGGAACCTTGTTAGCCTGTGACCAAGCATTGAACATTGCCATGCCCATGCCATCATTGTTGGAGATTACGATATCGATCTGCTCACCGAATGAAGATGACCATGAACCGACAGCGTTGCCTGCTGTAGCAGCATCCCATGTTGCACCAGCAGAGTTCTTCATTTCCTGAGAAGCAAGCTCACGGACCTTCAGGCTGCCGACTTTGCCATCCTGAACATCCTTAGAAGAACCATCTGTGTTTGTTCCGACTGGCTGATAATCAGTCTTTCCGTCAGAACCCTTGACTGCTGTGCCAAGTGCGCCGCGAACGCCTCTTGTACGAGCAATAGAATCATTGTGTCCGATATCGCCGATAGCAAGTACATAGCCGATGACACCATCGCCATTGCGATCGATCGTCGATGCATTCTTTGTGATGTAGTCAGCGATCATCTGTCCCTGCAGTTCAGCACCCTGTGTAGCATCGAAACCTACATAGTAAGTACTGTCATTGAAGTTCAGAGCTGTCTTGTCCAGTTCACCAGTTGAACTGTTGGAAGGCTGACGGTTGAACCAGCAGAGCGGTTTTGCTGCATTGCCAGTTGCAGCACCAGATGCAGCAGCTGTAGAAGCAGCAGCGGATGAAGAGCTTGAGCAGCCGACCAGTGAGAAGGCGACTGCCGCAGCAGTAACTAAAGGTAACAACTTCTTCATATCTATTCTTTCCTCCTGCGCTTACACTTAAGTAAGCGCTTTCTGTTCTTCCAATATAGCATCCCCAAAAAGAATTGCACGCAAATCAAAGCGCTTTCAAAGAAATTTGAAGAATCCTCAAAGTATTTTCTTTGTCATTTGATTTTCATTTTGTTTTTTACATTTTTTCATCTGTTTCAGTTTTTTTCCAAGCGCAGTCTCTTCTCTGCCCGACTGTAAAACCTCATAGAATTACTGTAGAATAGGAACAAAGGCAGTCTAATGCAGATGTTTCCTCACCTGCATAGTTCCGCCTATTGAATAAATAGAAAGCAGGAAATCCATTGAACAGATATTCAGTATTGCTCGCCGATGATGAGCAGGAAGTCGCTGATGCGATCATACATAAGATTGATTGGGAAAGCATAGGCTTTTCTGTACCGATATATGCGGCCAATGGTCTGGATGCTCTGGACCGGGCAGAAGAAAGCCAGCCGGATGTTGTCATGACGGATATTAAAATGCCGTATGTGGACGGTCTGCAGCTGAGCCGCTATCTCAAGGATATGTATCCGAATATCAGGATCGTCTTCTTCTCTGGCTTTGATGAATTTGAATATGTCAAAGAAGCGATCCATGTACAGGCAGAAGAATACATCCTGAAGCCAGTCGATGCCGAAGAGCTCAAAGCCATCTTTATCAAGATCAAAGAATCTTTAGATAAGGAACGGGAAGCCAAGCAGAATGTCAACGTGCTGGAGACATATTATCAGGAAACCCTGCCTGTACTGCAGGAGAACTTCTTTTCTTCTTTAGTAGAAGGAAAGATGCGGCCGGAAGAAGT
>JAAYWN010000016.1 GCA_012516665.1 Erysipelotrichaceae bacterium | reverse complement strand
TATCACGGCGGCTTTGAAAGGGATTTCAAGACCGGCTTTCTGACCGAAGAAGATACCGGTGAAGATGAAGGCATCCAGATGATGCGGATGATCCCAGATCTCGATATCCTCTTGGCAGGCCATCAGCACCATTCTATCTGCGGTACATATAACAATACTGTCTATACAGAAACGTCTGCCTATGGCATGGATCTGGCCTGTGTGGATATCGATCCGGATACTGGGAAGATCGAAGCCAGAATGATCCCTGGCGATGGGAAAATAAATGATACCGTTCTCTCCCATGTTCAGAAGGAAGAAGATGAATGTCAGCTCTGGCTGGATCAGACTTTAGGAACTTCAAATGTCAATCTGAAGATCACCGATGAAAACGATGCGCGGCTTCATAAGAGCCAGCTCATCACTTTCTTCAATCATGTGCAGATGGAAGCAACCGGAGCGGAGATCTCTGCCACTGCTCTCTTTCTGAATTCCACCGGCTTCAATCCGCAGATCACCATGCGCAATCTGATATCCAGCTACGTCTATCCGAATACCCTTGCAGTCAAAAAGATGACCGGAAAGATCTTACGTGAATATCTTGAGAAAGACGCAGAATTCTGGTCGATCCGCGTTGACAATACGATCGGTGTGGACCCAAGCCATGATTTTCCTACGCCGCAGCACTACAACTACGACATGCTGGATGGTATAGACTATACGATCAAAGTATCCAACCCGATCGGTCAGCGGATCACTTCTCTGACGTATCAGGGAAAGGATGTTGAACCAGATCAGGAGTTCACCGTCTGCATCAACAATTATCGTGCAGCCGGCGGCGGAAACTTTGCCATGATCAAAGACTGTCCGACTGTCAGCGTCAATCTTTCTTCGATGGTAGAGCTGTTGGCAGAGTATATCCTCAAGCATAAAGTCATTGATTTTGAACCAGTGAACAACATATCTGTGATCAAGTGAGACCTTTCAAAGGTCTCTTTTCTTCGCTATGATATGAGTATATTGGAAGAGGTGATGATCATGTCTGCAATCATGCCGACAAAAGAGTTTCTGTATCTGAAGGATCGTTTTCATGATCTTGATTCCTACATTATCAATATCGCTTATAACGGCAATGATGTTTCTTTAGATTTTGCCAATCACAAGATCGATGCATTTGTGATCGAATATCGTTCACTTGTGCTGCGCACTGGGCTGAAGGGACAGGAGACCTACAATGAGACTGGCGTCCATTTGAATGCTATCTTTGAAAATTATTTAAAAGATGAACTGCAGGCAGAAAAAAACGAGAGTATTTCATCTCGTTAGTTTGTTCTGTAGCTGAATGTACATGCTCCGCCGCTTGTATAGGCTTTCAGCTGATAGCTTCCTGCCGGCACTGTTTCTGTTACTTCTGTATTCACCGGTTTTGCCTGATTGATCAGATCTTTGACCGCTTTGCCATTCGTATCCGTCAGCTGAATGAGCACGTTGCCATCTCCGTTTGCGGACACCGTGATCGTAATGCTGCTGGAGATCGTCACATCGAAGGTATCCTGCAGGGTCATATCCGAAGTCACACCGGATGTCTTGCTTGAAGCTGTGCTGCTTGGCAGATCTGCTTTCGGTGCGGAAGTCTCTGTACCGATATCTTTAGACTGTTCTTCATAGTCCACATTTCTATCTAAATATGTATATGTGAAATTCCGGCTCTTGACCGTACTGCCATCTTTATAGTTGTATTCACCGGATGCTGTAATGACACCATCTTTTTTAGAAAAAGAAATATTGTCCGCAATAACAGCCGTGACAATGCCCGCACCATAGTATGCTTTCAGATCTGCATTGATCAAAGCAGTTACAGCTGTCTTATCATATTCTGTTACTGCATTCGGCGACAGGCTTTCCGTTGTAACTGTTGCGGATGGCGTTGGAGTCGGCGTTGCTGCTGCCTCCGGTGACTGTGTAGCTGCTGCCGCTGCTGTTTTTTTCTGTCCGCATCCGCTCAGCAATGCCAGGCAGGAAACAGAAAGGATCAAGCGTTTGATCTTCTTCATTTGTCGGTATCCTCCGGCAGATGAAAGATCTGCTCTCCATCTTTTGACAGCATATATTTTCCGCGTGCATAATTCTCAACATAATCCGGATCCTGAAGCTTTGTCTTTTCACTGTTCAGATATGTATTCTCATCTGTTACTTTCTGCAGTTCCGCCTGTACTTCTGTCAGCTGTCTCTGCAGATTGACCGTGGTAATGACTTCTTTCAGAACACCCCACAGCATAAAAACAGATGCACATAGTGCAATGATGCAGATGATCTTTGTCATCGGTGTCAGTCTGCGCTTTGGTTTTCTGCTGTTCTTTTTTCTTCCTGATGTCATGGATGTTCCTTTCTTCTTTTATTTTAACATTATTTTTCTTCTTCGAGACGTGTTTCCCCGATCACTTCATACATTTCCGCTGCATCTGCTTTTTTCTTCACTTCCTGCGTACTGAGCACTTTGATCTCTAAACGGCGATTGCCAAAGGTCACTGCTACGGTATCGCCGGCATTGACTTCATGCGATGGCTTCACGCTCCGTCCATTGATCTCAACGCGCTGATTCATCGCCAGTTCTTTTGAGATCGTTCTTCTTTTTAAGATCCTGGCTGCTTTCAGATACTTATCAATTCGCATGTTTTATATCTTCCTTTGCTTTTTGGATCAGGGCAATCGCCAAAGACAGATCATCTTTTCCTTTTGGATAAGATACCGTGATCTTTTTATCAGTATATCTTAAGGCAGCATCTTTTGAGATCTTCGTAACATCCTCAAACAGTTTTATGCCATCTGCTTTTTCTGAGAACTGAGAAGAAAATGTGATCTCATTCTTATTCTTCAGTTCATGATATGCCTGAATGTCAGGATCGCTCAGCAGCAGATCAAGATGCTTCTTCATGAACAGCGCACTTACTTCATTCGGCAGTCTGCCAAACTGATCTTCTACGATCTTCTGATATTCATTCAGTTCCAGGCTGTCCTTTGCTTCATCGATCTTCTGATACATCGCCAGTTTATCATAATCATCCGGCGCAAATTCTTTCGGAATATAACTGGTCTTCTGAATATTTGCAGCATGTGTCTCATTGAGGACGGGTTTAGCTTCACGTCCTTCCTTCTTAGCTGCAATGGCTTCTTCCAGCATTTCTATATACATATCAATACCTACAGTATCAATAAAGCCTGATTGTGAAGGACCTAAAAGATCTCCGGCACCGCGGATCGTCAGATCTCGCATAGCGATCTTATATCCCGAGCCCAATCTGGCAAATTCTTTGACTGCCTGCAGTCTTTTCTGCGCCACTTCTGATAATTGCTTGCGCGGCGGGATCATCAGATATGCATATGCAAGCCGATTGGATCTGCCGACTCTTCCTTTGATCTGATAGATCTGAGCCAAGCCGAAATCCTGTGCATTGTCAATTAAGATCGTATTTGCATTCGGTACATCAATGCCGTTTTCTACAATTGTCGTACACACAAGAACATCGATCTGATGATCATTGAAGCGCATCATTGTATCTTCAATATCTTCCCGATTCATCTGTCCGTGGACAACACCGATATTTGCTTCTGGGATCTTCGTCTGCAGCGTACGGGCAATGTTATAGATCTGTTCGATGTTGTTGTAAAGGTAGAATACCTGTCCTTTGCGGCTGAGCTCTTTTTCAATTGCGTCTATGATCAGTCCCTGATTCTTTTCAACAACATAGGTCTGCACAGAATAGCGATTCATCGGCGGCGTTTCCAATTGTGAAAGCTGCCGGATGCCGACCAATGACATCTGCAGAGTACGCGGGATCGGCGTTGCACTGAGCGTCAGCACATCGATCCCATTCTTCATTTCTTTGATCCGTTCTTTATGTTCTACGCCAAACCGCTGTTCTTCATCTACGATCAAAAGTCCTAAGTTCTTGAAGACGACATCCTTCGACAGCAGTCGATGCGTTCCGATCAGAATATCTACTCTGCCTGCTTTCAGATCTTTCAATGTCTTCGTGACCTCTTTATCCGGCACAAAACGGTCCAATACCTTAATTGTCACTGGATATCCTTTATAACGATCCTGAAAGGTATGAAGATGCTGTTCAGCTAAGATCGTCGTCGGGCACAGCACGGCTGTCTGCATGCCGTCTGAAACAGCTTTAAAAGAAGCACATACCGCAACTTCAGTTTTGCCGAAGCCAACATCGCCGCATACCAGTCGATCCATCGGCTTGCTGGATTCCATATCTTTTTTGATCTCAATCACTGCCTGCTTCTGATCCGGTGTCAGTTCATAATCAAATTCATTTTCGAACTTCCTTGACAGTTCCGTATCAGGTGAAAAAGCATGTCCGATATGTTCTTCTCGATTTGCATACAGTGCAATCAGTCTTGCCGCAATATCTTCAACATTCGCCTGCAGTTTCTTTTTTGTCTTTTCCCAATCACCGCTGCCAAGCTTATTCAGCCGCGGCACAACTCCTTCGCGCGATACGAACTTCCTGACTAAACGGAATTGTTCCAATGGCACGAGAAGTTCGGCATTTCCACGGTAAAGGCATTTCAGAAAATCTCTTTTGACACCCTGGATCTCGCGAGTCTCAATACCGATATACTGTCCAACACCATACGTTGCATGAACAATGTAATCACCTGGCTCCAGTTCATCATAGCCATGGATCACCTCGGCATTTCTGAATTTATTTTCGTATCTTCCTTTATGATGATGGATCTCAAACAGTTCCGAAACAGTATATACATTTATATCATTCTCTTCCATCGAAAATCCCTGCGAAAGATCTGACATCCATAGATTCAGTCCCTTGATTGGTTCCTGATCGCCCATCAGAAGATTGTATTTCAGCTGATCCTCAATGCATGCATCCATGACTTTCTTCATTTCATGATCAGGCAGAGCAAGAATATTACGGTCGTCTGGATGCATCATTTTCAGTTTTACCGATAAGGATTCATTCGGCAGATGCACTTCTGAGATACCAGAAATATTATCCATGAACGGTTCTTCTAGAATCTTATGCGTGCATGACAGATGATCCAGGTCATGATAGATGGCATACTTCGGCATCATCTTTCTTTCCTGCACCATTTCCTGCAAATAAGCGATTGTATCTTCGGTGAAATGCTTGGCATTTTCGCGGATAGCCGTTTCATCGCTGAAAACAAACAGCGGATCCTGCATATAATCCCAGATACCTGCCGTATGATCCAGCAGGCTCATATATGGATACATGGAACGATCAAACACATGATTCTCTAAAGACATCAGATCAGATTCAATCTCAGAAGGGATATCATCCTTCATCATCACTTCACTTTTATTCTGTATCTCTTTGATCTCATCATCTGTGAAGATCACATCCGATGCTGGTACGATCTTTACTTCTTCCAGCGTTTCTACTGTTTTCTGGCTCAGAACATCGAAGAAACGGATCGAATCAATTTCTGTATCAAAGAATTCAATACGTATCGGATTTTCATAATTGATGGAATATACATCAACAATGCCGCCTCTGGATGCGTAGGATAATGGCTGATCCACATGCGATGTCTGCGTATAACCGCCAGCCATCAGTCTTCTTTTCAGGTCGTCGATCTCCATCTCATCGCCTGCATGCAGGGAGATGCATCCCTTTTGAAAATTCTGCGGAAGCGGCAGATGGCGCAGAAGGGCGGAAGGGCAGGTGACCGTAACTTGATTTGGATCATTCAGCAGGGAAGCCATTGTCTCTACTTTTATTGCGGTCATTTCAGGACTCGCTGCTATTGTCTCTACACGGAGCGATTCATCCGCACTGAAAAGAGCACACTCACTTTCATCCAGGAGGGTAGAGATCCTTTCATAAAAGCGCTGTGCATTGTACAGATTTTCTTTGATCACAAGGATCGGTCTCGGCTTTTTTCGGTAGGACGAACAAATGACTAACGCTTCTTCAATCAAAGAAGATGCAGGTATTGGTCCTTTTTCTTTATCAAATGCCTCAACTGCCTTATTTTCTTTCAGTGCTTCACTTAACCATGCGGGAAATTCTGACATTGATTCTCCAATTACTTCACTTTCACATTGTACTCATTCATGACTTTATCCATCGGCTGATAGACCCAGGCATATGCGGCTTCTGCTGCATCTTTCAAAGCAGTCTGCCATTCTTCCTGCTCTGCTTTCGGCACGGGTGATAAGACCCAATCCGGTACCTTTTCATGGTCGCCTCTGGTGCTGTGGCCAACGCCGATACGAATGCGGGCAATCTCACTTGTGGACAGACATTCAATGATCGACTTCATGCCTTTCTGTCCGCCGGCAGAACCATTTTTCCTTATTCTTACAGAACCTGTCGGCAGATCCATATCATCATGCATCACTAAAATATCACTTGGTTCAATATGATAGAAACCAACTGCCTGCGACACAGCCGATCCACTTTCATTCATATAGGTCAGCGGCTTCATCAGAACGATCTTCTGTCCTTCGATCATCACATTGGCCACCATTGCATTCCATTTTTCACTTGTTACTTTGACGCCCAGCTTTTCAGCTAAGACATCCATTGCCATAAAACCGCTGTTATGTCTTGTCTTCTCATATTCTTTGCCGGGATTGCCAAGACCTACGATCAGCTTCATTCGTGGTCTTCTTTCTTTTCTTCGTGATCCTGCTCTTTGTTTTCTTCTTCTTTCACTACTTCAGCATCCACGACATCTGCCTGCTTAGCAGAATCTTCCGTGATCTGGAAGGTCTCATTGTTTTCGTCACTGCTTGGTCCTTCTTCGTCTTCCGGCTGTTCATTCTCGACCTTCAGATCCAGTGATGCAAGCCATCTGTGTCCCACGCCGCTCTGATCAAAATCCCTCAGCATCTCGACGGTAGTCTGATATTTTTCTGTGTCGCCGCGATCAAGATAGATCCTGGCAGCATTGGCATTTACAATAGATTTATACAGCCCGATCATGGTCTTGCTGTAAGTATATTCCCCATAGTTTCCATCCAATACCTTTTCGTAGAAAGCAAGGCCGCGATCATCCGTATTCTTATAATACTTGTCTGTTTCCTTAGCAATTTCACGTACCAGCTGTCCTTTTAATTCTTCATCCAAGCTCTGCATCTTTTCTTCCATTTTCTGATACAGATCCATTTTCTGATCCGCATAAAGAAAGTTCGGGATTCCCAGATACATATAGAAGAAAGAATCTTCATTCATATCAATGGAAGCTGCGCCCTTCTTTACCGCAATCAGTTTATCCAGTTCGATAGCATTCAGTGCCTCATCAAATCTTTCATACTTCTTATGATAGGCAATGCCCCATAATGTCAGTACCCTGGCTTTATTCAGGATCTCTGCATCATCCTGATTCGCTTCTATGATCGCATCTGCTTTTTCAAAGAAAAGATCCTGATCCTTGATCGTATTGACCAGTTCAATCAATCCCTTTCTTTTTTTCTGGCTTTTTGAAGTAATAATGATATTTACGATCATCACTGCAATGACACCGTACAGCATAATATTGATTAATAATGAAATATCCATAATATTCCGTCTCCTTTTATAAATGACGCTATCTTATTATACAGGTTTCCTCGGTCAGCGTAAAAACCTGATTCATGATTCTGAAGATAGAAGGGGATATGAATAATATAAATCCTTGCGGCTGCCGCCGATCCATCCTTCTTTTATATAGCGCTGTTCTTCATTCTGCTTTTGTGCATTTTTTATATTTATGTGAAGTCTGCTATAATATGCAGGTTCGTATAAAAAAAGAAAGATAACTGATAAAGGTTTTAAATATTATGAAAAATGAAAATAAGAACAATCATAAAAGACATTTTACTTCTACTGATCTGATCTGTGTTCTGCTGGTCATTGCTTTGGTATTCCTTGGTCTGGCAGAATATGCCAATCTGCATCGCGATGAGATCGGCAAAAAAATAGCTGAAGATCTGGCAAGTTCTTCGGTCTCTACCTCTTCTGCTTCGGCATCCTCACTGCCGACCGAGCTGACCAGCACAAGTTCCAATCTGATCCTGGTCAATAAAACACATAAACTGCCGGATGGGTATGAACCGACCGATGCCCAGCTTTCTACCCCATATCTGAACAGTTCTACGGATGCTATCCGCTTAAAGAGTGAAGCAGCAGAGCAGGCAAAAGCGATGAAAGCAGCAGCAGCCGAAGCAAGCATTACGCTGATTGTTTCTTCTGGCTACGTAACCTATAAAGAACAGGAAGACCTGTACAATGCCAGAGTCAAACTGCTTGGCGGCGGCGATAATGGTCCTGCTTCAACAGCGATTGAAAAACCAGGATATTCTGAGCATCAGACAGGTCTGGCCATTGATTTTACCAATGATGCAGCCCAATCTACACCTACCAGTGCCTTTGCGGATTCTGACGCTGGCAAATGGCTTTATGCCCATGCCCATGAATATGGTTTCATTCTTCGCTATCCGAAGGGAAAAGAAAGCATTACCGGCTATGACTATATGCCTTGGCATTACCGCTATGTCGGCGTCGATGTCGCAAATGCCATCTATGCCGTCAGCCCGGATGAGACTTTTGAAGAGTATTACAAGATCAGCAACTGACATCTGTCAGCTGCTTTTTCAAGATAATTGACTTTTCATTTCAATATCGTTATTATATTTAGGCGTTTGTTTTCTACAAAAAAGAAAAAATGGAGGTGGCATAAATGAAGAGAACTTACCAGCCAAGCAAGCATAAGACAAAAGCTGCGCATGGCTTCAGAGCCCGTATGGCTACAGTTGGCGGCCGCAAGGTCTTAGCTAGAAGAAGAGCTAAGGGAAGAAAGGTCCTGTCTGCGTAAGAACCACCGTTCGGTGGTTTTTTTTCACTTTTAGAAGATCTTAAGCAATATGAAGAAAAAAAATCGTGTCAGGAAAGCTGAGGAATTCCAGAATCTTGTCCATAAAGGCAGCAAATATGTAAATTCTTCCTTTGTTCTCTATACCATGGACAGAAAAGAAGAACAGGCCAGGATCGGAATCACGCTTTCAAAAAAAATAGGGATCGCGGTCAAGCGCAATCTGTATAAGCGCCAAGTCAGAATGATGTGCCAGGACTTAGTTGATTTTCGTGTCTGTCCTAAAGATGCGGTCCTTATCGTCCGCTTTGGATATCTGAATCAAAGCTATGAAGCAAATAAAAAGAACTTGGAAAAACTGTTCATTAAGGCTACAATTAAATAGTTCGTATATTATTTATATAAGGAGAAGAAGTAATGAAACTCACCCCGAAAGCAAAAAAAATATTTACTGTCTTAGCTGTTTTGACAGTTGCCATTACATTGACAGGCTGCACTGTACCAAAGAATGCAGATGGTAGTATTGTATTGATCAAACTGGATACAACATTCCAGGATATCATGGCCAGTGAAAGCTGGTTCAGTGCGATCTTTGTCTGGCCGTTAGCTGAGTGGATCAATCAGATGACACCAGTCATCGGTGTCGGCGGAGCAATTGCCGTTGTTACAATTGTTGTCAATGGACTGCTTGCTTTAGCTACCCTGAAGTCAACGATCGGTATGCAGCAGATGCAGCTGATCCAGCCGGAACTCGAAAAACTGAATCGGAAATATGAAGGCAGATCTGATAACACTTCTAAGATGCGTCAGGCAAATGAGATGCAGGCCCTCTACAAAAAATATGATGTCAATCCAATGGGATCGCTGCTGGTCGCGTTCCTGCAGTTCCCAGTCATCATTGCTATGTATATGGCAGTCCAAAGATCCTATGCGGTCGCTACCGGTTCTTTCTTAGGAATGGATCTGCAGCTGACACCGCTTGCTGGCATGCAGAATCTGATCAGCGGCGATACTGCTTCTATTATGTATATCCTGATGTTCATCTTCATGGGCGTATGTCAGTTCTTCTCCATGTATATGCCAATGGCAATTCAGAAGAAGAAGGCGAAGGAAGAAGCCGAAAAGCATCATACAAAACCAGCGAAAGCTTCAACGCAGAATAAGATCATGCAGTATTACATGATGGGCATGATCCTGATCTTCGGCTTGATGTGGCCAACCGCAATGTCCTTATACTGGGCAATCAACTCATTGGTCAATGTAGCTAAGACCTTGCTTGTACAGAAATATATTGATAATCGCAATGCAAAGAAAGAGGGTGCTCGCTGATGAAGATCTATACTGCTAAAACATTAGAAGATCTTCTTGCTCAGGCGGCAGAAGAAAAGGGCTGTGCTGTTTCTGATCTGAAATACACAGTAACAGAAGAAAAAGAGGGCGGACTTCTTGGTCTGGGAAAATCTGTTTCCGCAGAAGTCTACACAATGGAAGATGTCAAAGAATTCCTGTTTGACTATCTCGGCAATTACTTTACCGGTATCGATCTTGATATCGAAGTTGCTATTGAAGAGAAGCCGGATGCCTTTGTCATCAATCTTAATGCAGATAACAATGCTGTACTGATCGGCAAGATGGGCAAAACACTTTCTGCCTTCAATACGGTCGTCAGAGCTGCTGTCAATGCTGAGTTCAAGAGCAGAATTGATGTACTGATCGATGTCAATCACTATAAGGATGAACGTTATTCCAAAGTCTGTATGATGGCAAAGAGAATTGGCAAACAGGTCCAGAATTCTCATGTAGATGTTGAATTGGATCCGATGCCGAATGATGAAAGAAAAGTCATTCATAAGACTTTAAATGAATGGCATAATATCAAAACAGAGTCTGAAGGGGATGGTTCCCGCCGTCATATCTGCATTCGCTATGTAGATGATGAGGACAATGCTGATCCTGAAGAGAGCAGTGAAGATTCAGCTGCTGAATAAACATATTAAAAGATCTTGGGATTGCTCCTAAGATCTTTTTTTTGCTCAGTCAGATGTTTTCCAAAGTCCATGCAGATTGCAGTATGCATATACAGCAATCACTGGCTCATCTTCATAGAAATCAACACTTGGCTTATCGCCTGGCTGCAGATAGGCAATCCTGAAGCCTGTCTTTGTTTCCAAAGCAATGAACTCAATATAGTGCTCTGGGGTCATAGGATGATCCACCGATCCTACATTGACCGTGATACGGCTGTTCTCTCTGGTCACCGTAGGGACATGCTTTTCCTGTGCTGCATCTGTCGTATTCGGCAGCAGTTCCTTCATTGTTTCCCCGCAGCATACAGGAATCGGCCCTCCGTTATGGACCTTTACAATTACATTCTTGCAATGATCACAGCGATAGAATTTTAATTCTGGCATATTGAAATACCTCCTGATTTCATTATTATCGGTATTGCTTTTTTTTGCAAATCAAATGCTCATTCCACGCTCTTCAGTGATTCGACCATTTGGATCTTTCTTAGATGCTTTGCCATAAAGAGATTGACCAAAAAGCCAAAGCCTAAAGTCATGGCAACACAGATCACACAGCTCAATGCACTGATTTTCCGACCGAACATCACATAATCCATCTCTACCTGATGCATGATGTAATAGTGCAGCATCATGCCTAACGGAATGCCGACCAAGGATCCAATTAAAGTCAGGACATTATTTTCTTTGTATATATAATTTTCTACTTCTTTCTGCCGGAAGCCCAGCACCTTCAATGTTGCTATTTCCCGCATTCGTTCAGAAATATTGACATTCGTCAGATTGCCAAGAACGACCCCAGCCAAGCTGGCAGAAGATAGGATCAGGACAATCACAATGATATCCAATCCTTTGATCATCTGATTGAAATTTTCCAGCAGGGTATCGAAGAACTCAATTGATTTTACGCTATCTGCTTCTGCCTGTTCTGACTGGAATGCTTTCTTCTGTTCGGCTGTTCCATTCAGTTTCAGCACCGCTGTATTATCTGCCAAAGATACACCAAATATCTCACGGTAGTATGTCTTGGTCATAAATACATAATGTCTCACATACATCTCACAGATGCCGCTGATCTTCACTTCTTTTCTTACGCCATCTTTTGATTCAATCGTCAGTGTATCGCCAACCTTTTTCTTTAGATTTTCTGCCAGTTTTTCATTGATGATGATACCATCATCGGACAATGTCAGCGATTCCTGCGTCTCTCTGACCTTCAGATGATAGATCACCGATGCATCTTCGGACTGATCAAAGACCTGCATATTGACTGTCTCATCATTATCTTCCGTATATGCTTTTCCGCTGTAAGCTGTAAGCAGGGCACTGCTGTCAACGAGATCATTTTCTGTATAGGACTGATAGAGATCATTGATCTCTGATGCGGATAGATCTTCATTGAAAGAAACTGTCCCATTATATTGATATATATCCTCAAACTGCTTTGTGGCAATTGTCTGAATAGAATCACGGATACCGAAGCCTGTAATGATCAAGGCTGTACATCCCGCAACACCAAAGACGCTCATAAAGAAACGCTTCTTATAGCGGATCAAATTTCTTACTGTGACTTTCCATGTAAAGGAGAGATGTTTCCAAATAAATGGAATCTTTTCAATCAGTGTCGATTTGCCAAGTTTCGGTGACTTCGGCCGCATCAGCTGGGCTGATACTTCTTTCATATCTTCATGGCATGCATACCATGTTGTTAACAGCATGACGCCTAAGAAAGAAGCAATCGAGAACAGTACCAGCGGCCAGGATACATCAAGCTGGATCGTGGGGAGAATATACATCATCTTCCACGCATTATAAATGACCCCAGGGAAGATCATCATGCCAAGAATACTTCCTAAGATTCCGCCGATAAGAGTTGCAGCCTCAGAATAGATCAGATATTTCTCTGCACATTGCCGCTGGCTGTATCCCAGCGCCCTCATAATACCGATCTGTCCTCGTTGTTCATCGACCATTCTGGTCATTGTTGTCAAGCATACCAAAGTAGCGACCATAAAGAAGAAGACCGGGAATACCGCCGCAATCTCGCTCATCTGCTTGATCGTATTTTTATAGGCTGCACTGGAATAATGCTGGGTACGGTCAAGGACGGTCCATTCTCCTTGAGCAAGGTCATCAATATCCTGTTTTGCTTTATCCAGTTCTGATTTCGCATCATCCAACTTTTGCTGCCCCTCTGTTTTAGCTTTCGCAAGTTCTGCTTGGGCTTCTTCCAATGTCGTTCTGCCATCCTGCAGAGCTGCCGACTGCGTATTGATCTCATCCCATCCGGCATTGATCTTTGCCTGTGCTGCGACCGTCTGCTGTTCCAGTGCGGCTGAACCCTGATCTGCTTCCGCGTATCCGTCGCTGATCTTTGTTTCGGCATCGCTCAGCTGCTGCTTTCCGGAAGCGATACCATCAACGATCTCCTGTCTTTTCTTCAGGAGATCCTGTTTTGACGACTGCAGACTTTCTGTATAGGCATCCATTCCTTCAATGGATGAAATTTCTTTCTCTGTTCCGCTCAAGGAAGCACCATCATTAAGGTTTTTATAGATCGATGCAATCTGCCCGTCCAGACTGCTCTGCAGCACTGTCTGCTGTGAGATCGCATTATTCAGATATGTCTTGAACTGGCCTGCTGTCTGAATAGAGACCGGCTGATCTTTCGTTGAGAATACTGTCTCCAATGCTATTTTAGAACCATTGATCAAAGCAATTTGCTGCTGCTTCTGTTCCTCGGTAAGAGATTGACTTGCCTGGATTGCATTCTCTGCATCCTGTATGGATGCAGTATCGGGGAAAGGACTGAGGATTGCCAATACTGTATTGGATTGGCTGAGTATCGCTTTCATGCTCTGCAGCTGCTGAATGCCTGTCTTTGCCTGTGAAACAGATGCTATGCCGCTGTCGATCTTCGCTGTTCCATCATCAATATCTTTAATATTCTGATTCAATTCTGCTTCTTTTTCTGCAAAAGCTGTTTTCTGTGCCGCTAAGTCAGCTGATGACTGATCCAGCTGTGTTCTGGCATCCTTTAGTTTCTGCGCTCCCTCTGCATATCCGGCATCCAATTCTACCTGAGAATCCGTCAGCGTCTGCGATGCATCGGCCAAGGCCTGTTCCCCATCAAGGATCGTCTGTCTGTTCTCATCGATCTGCTGCTGCGCATCTGAGATCTTTGCATTATACTCTTCCAATGCTTTCTGATAATCATCCGCACCATCCTGGTATTTCTGCTGGGCATCAGATACAACGATCTCATAGCGATGATTCTGCTGGGTCTTGGCAGCTTCTTCTATCTTTTCCTTTTCTTCTTTGGCATATGTCTCATATTTGTCAGAAAAGCTGTTATATGCTTTGGCATCTGTCAGCAGAACATTGATCTCTGTATAGTAATCTGTCACAAAATCCTCTTCCGGCAGATAAACATATGTATTGATATACTGATTGCTCAAAGTACTGTTCTCTTTGACTTCATCTAAATAGAGCGGCGTATCGATCAAACCAACGACCTTACATGATTTAACGCTCACATAATCGCTTAGATCATTATCAGGACGGCTGAAAGCTATCGTACTTCCTATGGTAAATCCCGATTCAAGATCACTTCCTGCTTCCGCCACACATTCATTGGCATTCTCCGGCAGTCTTCCTGCTTTTAAGGTAAATTGATTGATCTCAGAATCACTGCGGTAGGAATGCACGCGAGTAACGACACTGCTCGTATCTGCCGTGCCGATGACATCAACAAATTTTGTCAATTCAGCAGTATCTACACCGAATACATTCTGGACCGCCTGCAGATCTTCCTCATCAAACCCATAGTTTGAATAAATAGAAATATCTTTTAAATTCAGGTCATCATCATATTTATCTACACTGACCGACATGACCGAAGATGAGGATGATACGCCCACAAAGAAAGCAACTCCTATCGTTACAATCGCCGTCAAGGAGAAAAAACGTCCTTTTGTCGCTCCGATCATTCTTCGGATGTCTTTATACAGGATCTTATTCATAATTTACCATTCAATGCTCGCAATATCTTCTGGATGTTCATTGAGCTCAATAGAAGAAACAAGCCCGCTCTTAATATGGAATACTTTATCTCCCATAGGACATAAAGCCAGATTGTGCGTGATGATAACGACCGTCATTCCCTGTTTCCTGCATGTATCCTGCAGAAGTTTTAATATCTGCTTGCCTGTAACATAATCCAATGCTCCGGTCGGCTCATCACAGAGCAGAAGTTTTGGGTTCTTTGCCAAAGCACGTGCGATAGCTACTCTCTGCTGCTCACCGCCGGAAAGCTGACTTGGAAAGTTGTTCATTCTTTCCTTCAGTCCAACCTGGTCCAATACTGAAGCTGTGTCCAATGGATCACGGCATATTTCTGTAGCTAATTCTACATTTTCTAGGGCTGTCAGATTCTGTACTAGATTATAGAACTGAAAAACAAAGCCAATATCATAGCGCCGATAGTCTGTGAGCTGTTTCTCTGTCATGGTGTCAATTCTCGTCTGATCAACTTCGATTTTTCCTGATGTACATGTATCCATGCCGCCTAAAATATTCAGAATCGTTGATTTGCCTGCACCGGATGCACCGGCAACCACAACAAATTCTCCTTTTTCTATACTGATATTGATTCCTGCCAAAGCATGAATATCTACTTCACCGACATGATAGGTCTTAATGACATTATTCAATTCAATATAGCTCATACCAACGTTTCTCCTTTATTCATAATAGAAGTAATGCATTCATAAATGACTTCGCTCTCATCCAAATGGAGCGTTGCGCAGGCTGCATCATATTTTAAGCTCTCTGTTACCGTATCGATCAATGTTATTGACGCTATTGATGACAGCATTTTGATCAATTCCGGCGCCGCATCTTTTCTTCGAGAACCATAGTATGCATAGAGAGCTTCGCTCAGCCACTCATGGATAGTGGAACGATATGCTTCTTCTTTAGCAATAAATGACATGCCATCTTTATACTGATGATTGATTGCTACAAATTTTCTAGAAAAGTTTTTAACGTCAATATTGAAAGTATCATTCTTTTTTAGAAAAGCTTCAATATTTGTATTCATATCGATCTTGCCATCCGTACTTTCCAATAAGGCACGATTGATCTCCGCCATGATCGGTCCCAGGACAGCTGTCAGCAAAGTCTTTTTATTTTTAAAATATCTATAAATATTGCCGGGCGTTATTTCTGCCCGTGATGCAATTTTTCTCATAGAAGCATTATCAAATCCTTTTTCATTGAATTCAGTGGCTGCCGACTGCAATATTTTCTGTCTGATATTTTCTTTTAATTTTTGCATGATCCATCGCTTTGTATGATTAATATACATCTGTTCATTTTTATCTACAATATTATTATTACAAACACTCAATTTTCATTTGCTCATATCAATAAATATTACAGCACAGACTTTTCTCGATTTTTTCATATTAGTACTCAAAAAAGTTGAATAATTATTTTTCCACATTTTCCTGTTTTTTATTTCATGAAATTATTTTAGTAAAATATTATTATTATCAGTAATTTGATGATTCGGTATGTTTTCCACTTTTTTACTAAAATGAGAGAAATTTTTTGCTGTGAATAACAATATTCTATTATTTTGAATCCTATGCTTTTCCACATACTGTCACCAATCAAAAGTTATTAGTTTTCCACAATTGTGGAAAATGTTAGAAACTCAAAATTATAGCTTAACAAAAGTATTTTCTTGTGTTGAAAAATTGTGGAATGTTATTATTATTATGACGGTTATCAACAGTTTTGCTGATTTTCCACATTGTGGATAGACTTCCCACTTATTGACCACTTTGCAAAGTTGTGGATAATTGTGGAAAACATCATAAAATGCCTCAATAAAAGCTTATTTAAACCATACTGAATTGTGGATTAATTTTTTTTCCACAAACAAGGTGTAGATTTTACACGTTTCAGTGTCTAAAATGTATATATCGCAGAAAGTTTTCCACAATTTAGGGATAGAATTATGACTACAAATAAGCAGCAGTATCTGATCACAGTTTGGCATCAATTACTTGAATATCTTCACAGCAATCGTAATATTGCAACAACCGTCATAGATAATTTCTATGTTCCTTGTTCCTTATATGATCTCAGTGATGAGAAAGCAATTATTGAAGCTCCAAACATTATATCGAAGGAAGTTATCCAGGCAGATCTTGAAATGCTGTCTGCTTCTTTTACTGATCTTCTGCAGCTGACTCATCCTATTATTGTAGAGATCTATCAGAAATCTGAGCTGCCTACCGATCTTTCTTCCAGCGATTTCAGCGATTTTAAATCGTCTGATTTCGAATCTATGCCGATCCAGCAGGATCGTACCTTTGATAACTTCGTTGTAGGGGACTGCAACCGAGAATCTCGAGCTGCTGCACTGGCCTGTGCTCTGTACCCTGGCAAATTCAATCCTTTATTTATCTATGGCAATTCCGGACTGGGAAAAACTCATCTGTTAATGGCAATTGCTAACTATGTTATGAAAAATGACCCAACTAAGAAGGTCTATTATACAGAATCTATTAAATTTGTAGAAAATGTCGTCAATTCTATCAGAGATGGAAAAATTGATGCTTTCAAAAAGTATATGTATTCCGTTGATCTGCTGCTTGTAGATGATATTCAGTTCTTGGCCGGCAAAGAAAAGAGCCATGAAATATTCTTTACAATTTATAATGAATTGATTAATAACAAAAAACAGATCTGCATTGCTTCTGATCGTCAGCCAAAAGAGATCAAAGGATTGGAAGACCGTTTGATTTCCCGCTTTTCCAGCGGTCTTTCTCTAGGTATTGATTCTCCTGAATTTGAAACATCTTTAGCGATTCTGCAGATGAAGATCAAACAGAACGGATATGGCATTGAAGACGTTGACAAAGAGGGACTGGAATATATAGCATCGAATTTTTCTGGAAATGTCAGAGATCTGGAAGGTGCTTGGAACCGTGTTCTATTCTATTCTATTGAATTCCAGAAAGGCGACGAAAAAATCAGTTTTGAGACCGTGTTGAATGCTTTAAAGAATCAGGCTGTTGTTTCTGATAAAACGGGACTATCACCAAAGAAGATAATAAAAGTAGTCGCTGATTATTATGGCCTGACGCATCAGCAGATCACATCAAAAACAAGGACCAAGAACATCGCAAATGCACGCCATATTTCTATATATTTATGCCGTAAGCTGCTGGATATTCCTTATATAAAAATCGGTGATGAATTTGGCGGAAGAGATCACAGTACTATCATCAGTGCCTGCACAAAAGTAGAAAAACAGATCAAGAAAGATCCAAATTTTGCGAATGTCATCAAGGAGATTGAAAAGGAACTGACCGCATAGTTATACACAATTTAATCCACTGGATATTCACATAAAAAAATGATAAAATTATCTAGTATTTAAGCCATTTTATAAGGTTTTCCACATTATCCACAGCCTTAATAACTATAAGCTTATAAAAAGAATCATATATACAGGAGGAAATCAAAAATGAACTTCTCAGTAAACAAAAATGAATTCTTCAATAATCTGCAGATTGCAGATCATGCCATCTCATCAAATTCCCCTCAGCCAATCTTGAGAGGTATCTTAATTTCTGCTAAAGAAGGGCAGCTTACTCTGACCGGATCAGATGCAGATATATCGATTCAGAAGATCATGAAAGCTGATGAAAAGAACCAGCTGAATATTTCTGAAGAAGGATCAATTTTAATTGATGCTCAGTATCTGATGCAGATTGTTAAAAAACTGGATTCGGAAATCATCAGTATTGAGATCATTGATGGTTCTCTGACAAAATTTTCGGGTTCCTCTGTTGTCTTTAAGATCAACGGAATGAATACTGATGATTATCCAACGATTGATTTTTCAAAACCAATGAATTCAATCAAGATGGATGCTGCTGTTCTTTCAGATATCATTGATCAGACGGCATTTGCAACATCTTTGAAAGAAACACGTCCTGTCTTGACTGGCGTGAATTTCAATCTGAATAACGATCAGCTGAACTGTACAGCTACAGATTCCTATCGTTTAGCAAAGAAGACAATAGAATTCAAATCAGATGTTTCCTTTAATATTACAATTCCATCAAAATCTTTAAACGAAGTCAGAGGTACGATCTTGATGAATGCAAAGGAAATTGAGATTGCACAGAATGATAAGAAAGCTCAGTTCTGGAGCGAAGATATGGTACTTCAGACAAGACTGCTTGATGGCGGATATCCAGAGACAGAACGGCTGATTCCTTCTGAATTCAGCTATACAATGAAGATCAGCAGAGAAGATCTGATCCATGCTATCGACCGGACAACATTTATTAAAAATGACAATATGACGATCAACCGGCTTCAATGTTCTTCCGATGAAGTTATACTGACGAATAAATCACAGGAGATTGGCGAATCACATGAAAATCTGAATGCTGTCTTTACCGGGGAACCATTGGATATTAGTTTTTCAGGTACATATGTAATGGATGCAGCCAAAGCACTGCGAGGAAGTGAGATCATCGTTAAATTCACGGGAGAAATGAAGCCATTTATCCTGAGCTGCGATGAAGATACGACAATTCTGCAGCTGGTACTTCCAGTCAGAACATATAATTAAAAATAAAACAGAGAAATCTGTTTTTTTTAGAAGAAAAATGAACCTGAAATCAGGGAAAAGAAGAGATGAAAAATCAATCATTTTTTTCTTACTAAAAATCATTGCAAATAGGCTTAAATAAAGGGAATTCACTTATATTTATGATATAATTTATAAGGATGTTTTTTACGCAGAAAAGAGGAATGTTTTCCATGGAAAAAATCACCACCGAATACATCACTTTGCAGCAGTTCCTTAAATTTTCCGGCATCGCTCAAACAGGCGGTGAGGCAAAGATCTTTGTCAAGGAAAAAGAAATTTATGTAAATGATGAAAAGGAAAATAGGAGAGGAAGAAAACTCTATCCTGGTGACAAAGTCAAAGTGGATGGAAAAACATTTGAAGTGCTCTGATGATCATAAAAAATTTAAAATTAAGAAATTTTAGAAATTATGAAAAAGCAGAGATTGTCTTCAATGAAAAAATGAATCTAATCACGGGAAAAAATGCACAGGGAAAAACAAATCTTTTAGAGAGTCTTGTATATCTGTCATTAACGAGAAGTCATCGTATCTCGGATGATCGTAAATTGATCAGAGCAGGTGCTGAGTTTGCAGATGTTCAATGTACATATGAAGATGAAATCGAAAGAAATCTGGAAGCTGTCATTTATACAAAAGGAAAAACATTATTGGTAGGAAAACAGCCAATGAAAAAAAGTTCTGAATTTATTGGACTTCTGAATGTTGTTCTATTTGCCCCGGATGATCTCAGTCTGTTTACGGATGCACCGAAGGAAAGAAGAAGAATGATGAATCAGGAGATCACAAAGATATCCAGCCGATATCTTTTGACCTTGAATCAGTATCAGAATCTTCTGAAGAATCGCAACAGTCTGTTAAAAAGCATGAAGGTAGATACTGCACTTCTTGATACATTGGATGAACAGATGTCGCAATGTGAAGTGACGATCGTAAAAATGAGAAAAGAGTTTGCGGATGAGATTGGAAAAATACTGCCGCAGAAATATGTTGATCTTTCACAGGACAGTCAGAAAGTTGAATTAGGGTATCGCTGCTGTTTGGAAGAGATTCCTGAACAGGATAATGATATCTATCAGTCCCTTCTTGCCATGCATCAGAAGACAAGAGAAAAAGATATGGAATACCATATGACGACAGCAGGTATTCATCATGATGATCTGACCTTTGAAATGAATGGAAACGGCCTGATCGATACGGCCTCACAGGGACAGAAGAGAATGGCAATGCTAGCCTTTAAATTAAGCCTGCTGAACTATATTGAAGAAAAAACGGGCAAGAGACCGGTACTTCTGCTGGATGATGTTCTAAGTGAATTGGATCATCAGAGGCAGATCAGATTGCTGGAAATGGTAAAAGGGCCCTATCAGTGCTTGATTACAGCAACAGAAGTAACGGAGTTTTTAAAAGAAAATAGCATCAGTGAGTTTCAGATTGAAAACGGAAGAATCACGCAGATTGCAGGAGGTATGGTATGAGTGAGAATGAAGATGAAACAAAAGTCATAACAACAGAAGATGGAACGGAAGCTGTTATTGGCGGCGTTTTGGATGCAAAGGTCACAAAGGAATATGACGACTCAGAGATCCAGGTGCTGGATGGTCTGGAAGCAGTCAGAAAAAGACCTGGCATGTATATTGCTTCTACATCCTCAAAAGGACTGCACCATCTTGTTTGGGAAATTGTTGATAATGGCATTGATGAAGCGATGGCTGGGTATGCAACTACGGTCACAGTGACCATCGATAAGGACAATGTTGTAAAAGTTGAAGATGATGGCAGAGGCATGCCTGTCGGCAAGAATGAAAAGACGGGAAAGTCTACCATTGAAACGATCTTTACAGTGCTCCATGCCGGCGGTAAATTTGGCGGCGGTGCTTATAAGATATCCGGCGGTCTGCATGGTGTTGGTGCTTCGGTAGTCAATGCGCTTTCAAGCTGGATGGAAGTTAAAGTATTTCATGAAGGAAAAATATACTATATTTGTTTTGAAAACGGCGGTCATGCAAAAGAGCCGCTGAAAGAGATTGGTGACTGCGATCCTAAAAAACATGGATCTATCATTACTTTTAAAGCTGATCCAACGATTTTTCAGGAAACAACGGTATATGATCATGATACGATCCGCGATCGTTTAAGACAGCTTGCTTTCTTGAACAAAGGTATCCATCTTGTTTTCCATGATGAAAGAATGGAAGAAGGAAAAGGAGATCATAATTTCTTATTTGAGGGTGGTCTGAAAGAATATGTCGCTTATTTGAATAAGAGCAGGACAGTTGTACATCCGGATATTATTTATGCAGAAGGATATGAAAGTGATATACAGGTAGAAGTAGCGATGCAGTACAATGATGGCTACAATCCTGCAGTATATACTTTCTGCAATAATATCAATACGGTTGAAGGCGGTACACATGAAGAAGGTTTCCGTTCTGCTTTAGGCAGGATCATCAATAAGTATGCAAGAGATAATGGCTATCTGAAGGATAAAGATGACAATCTGACAGCTGATGACTGCCGTGAAGGAATCACTGCGGTCATTTCTGTGAAGCATCCGGATCCGCAGTATGAAGGACAGACAAAGACAAAACTAGGTAACTCAGAAGTACGAAAGATAGTTTCTGATATTTTTGGCTCGCAGCTGGAAAGATTCCTGCTGGAAAATCCAGACCAGGCCAAAGCAATCATGGAAAAGGCTACAGTCGCTTCTCAGGCCCGTATGGCAGCGAAGAAAGCCAGAGAACTTACCAGAAGAAAGAGTGCCCTGGAAGTATCTTCATTACCAGGAAAATTAGCAGACTGTTCTTCAAAAGATGCAAGTATCTGTGAAATCTATATCGTCGAGGGTGATTCCGCCGGCGGTTCTGCAAAGCAGGGAAGAGATTCTCACTTTCAGGCTATTCTGCCGCTGCGTGGAAAAATTCTTAACGTAGAAAAAGCAAGACAGGCAAGAGCGTTTGAAAATAATGAGATCCGGTCAATGATAACAGCCTTCGGCTGCGGTATTCTGGATGAGATCGATACAAGCAAACTGCGCTATAACAAGATCGTAATCATGACCGATGCCGATGTTGATGGTGCTCATATCCGTATTCTGCTCCTGACTTTCTTCTATCGCTATATGAAGCAGATCATAGAAGATGGACATGTATATATTGCTCAGCCGCCGCTGTATAAAGTACAGAAGGGCAATGCTGTGAAATATGCATATACCGAAGAAATGATGACAAAGGTCAGAGCTGAAATGGGAGATCGTTTAGCCATCCAGAGATATAAGGGACTTGGTGAAATGAATCCAGAACAGCTTTGGGAAACGACCATGGATCCGGTCAATCGTACATTGATCAGAGTCAGCTTGGATGATGCCGAAAAGGCAGATGAATACTTCTCCATTTTCATGGGAGATGAAGTAGAACCAAGAAAGGATTACATTATTAAGAACGCAAACTTTGCGGAACTTGATATCTAAAAGAGGGGAGGATAAAAATGGCAAACGATGATTTCATGGAATTTGATGAGTCGAAATTCGACCCAGGACATATTACTGAACAGAATCTGACAGAAGAGATGAAACGTGATTTTATTGATTACTCAATGTCAGTCATTGTTTCAAGAGCACTCCCTGATGTACGTGATGGACTGAAACCGGTACAGAGAAGAATCCTTTATGCAATGAATGAGATGAACAATACGCCGGACAAGCCATATCGTAAGTGCGCACGTATTGTTGGCGATACCATGGGTAAATATCATCCTCATGGTGATTCTTCTATCTACGGTGCACTGGTCTACATGGCACAGTCATGGAATATGCGTGAAGTGCTGATCGATGGACACGGCAACTTTGGATCGATGGATGGAGATGGCGCAGCAGCTATGCGTTATACCGAAGCAAGAATGTCCAAACTGGCCATGGAAATGCTGCGGGATCTGGATAAAGATACCGTTGATATGACACCGAACTATGATGGCGAAGAAGACGAACCGAATGTTCTTCCATCGAGATTTCCAAATCTGATCGTGAATGGATCGATGGGCATTGCGGTAGGCATGGCTACCAATACCGCTCCGCATAACTTAGGTGAGACCATTGACGGTGTGCTTGCGCTGATGGACAATCCGGATATTACAGCAACGGAATTGATGCAGTATATCAAAGGCCCTGATTTTCCTACCGGCGGTTATATTTTAGGCAGATCTGGCATCCGCAAAGCAATGGAGACCGGCAAAGGCTCAATTGTTATGCGTGCCAAAACAAGAATTGAAGATATGCCGAATGGCAAGAAGAGAATTATTGTCTATGAAATTCCATACATGGTCAATAAAGCTCTGATGGTCGAAAAAATCGCCCAGCTAGCCAGAGATAAAGAAATAGAAGGTATTACGGATCTTCGTGATGAATCCAACATGAAGGGCATCCGCGTTGTTATGGAGCTGAAGAAAGATGCTCAGCCGGAAGTGATCCTGAATCAGCTGTACAGAATGTCTCCGCTGCAGTCTAATTTCGGTGTCAATAATGTAGTCCTGTTCAACAATGTTCCTCATCAGGCCACATTGAAGGAAATGCTGCAGGGATATTTGGATCATCAGATCAATGTCATTACCAGACGTACGCAGTTTGAATTGAAAAAAGCGCAGGATCGTGCACATATTCTGGAAGGATTGAGGATTGCGGTAGATAATCTGGACGCGATCATTCATACGATCCGTGATTCTAAAGATGCAAACGAAGCAATGCCAAGACTGATGAATGGCTTCCAGCTGGACGAGATCCAGGCAAAAGCAATTCTTGATATGCAGTTCAGAAGACTGACTGGTCTGGAGAGAGAAAGGATCGAGAGCGAATATCAGGATCTTCTGCTGAAAATTGCTGATTATCAGGATATTTTAGCTCATCACGAAAGGATCATGCAGATCATCCGCGATGAATTGACAGCAATCAAAGATAAGTTCAGCAATCCTAGACTGTCGGAGATCATTGATGCACCGGCAGATATGGAAGATGAAGATCTGATCCCGGTCCAGCATGTCATTATTTCTCTGTCAGCCAACGGATATATCAAACGGATCACCTCTGACAGCTATCATGTGCAGAACAGAGGAGGCAGAGGCATCAAGGGCATGGAACTGAATAAAGATGATGAAATCGATCAATTCATCAATCTCTCGACCCATGATTATCTGCTGTTCTTTACAGATAAAGGCAGAGTGTTCAGAGTCAAAGGATACAATGTTCCGGAATTTTCACGGACATCCAAGGGACTTCCGGTCATCAATCTGATTGCCATTGATAAGAATGAAAAAGTAAAGGCTATGGTGCCGTATTCTGAAACAGAGGATGATGCGAAGTATCTATTCTTTGCTACAAAGAATGGTCTGATCAAGCGCACCAGCATCAGTGAATTTGAAAATATCAATCGAAATGGCAAGATTGCCATCAAGCTCAATGAAGGCGATGAACTTGCCTTTGCTAAGGGAACGACCGGAAGTGATGAAATTATCATTGCTGGATCCAATGGCAAGGCAGTACGTTTCAGAGAAGATACGATTCGTCCATTAGGACGTACCGCAAGAGGCGTCAAAGGATTCAATGCAGATGGCGGCTATGTCATTGGCATGGCGACAGACCATGAAGGGAAATATATTCTGACGATCACTGAAAAAGGGTTTGGCAAAAAATCCGCTTTGGATGATTATCGTATTACCAGCCGCGGAGGCAAGGGCGTTAAGACGGTCAATGTTACAGAAAGGACCGGCAGTCTTGTATGCATGAGATCGGTAGAAGGAAATGAAGACTGTCTGATCATGACAGATCAAGGAATTATGATCCGTATATCACTGGAACAGGTCCCTGTATTAAGCAGAGCTGCACAGGGTGTTAAAGCAATCAGTGTTAAGGATGATACAAAAGTATCTGCTGTTTCTATTATTGAACCAGAACCAGAAGAAACTGCGGAAGAAGAAACCGAAACAGATGCAGATAGCATATCTGCATCCGCTGAAGAAGAAAAGTAAAGCAAAGCAGAAAGAGATATAGAAATGTATCTCTTTTTACATGCGTGCATGAAAATAAATATATACTGATTATAGCAGCCGATGCTGAGAAGTACGATAAAGACTGAACATATAGAGCACACATGCATGCAAAAAAAACCATCTGTATTCAGATGGTCAATCAGACATTAATAAATTACTTTTTCTTTGCGGCAGTCTTTTTCTTAGCAGCTGCAGTTTTCTTTGTTCCTTTTTTCTTCTTCATATCTGCAACAATCAACTCGCTGAGATATTCTTTTACACCGCTTTGCTTTTCAAGCCAGCGAATGATGTCTGCTTCATTATTGATGTTGAAGCGAACAGAGAAAGAACGGTAGTTATTGCGATTGTATGTATTGTTGTACTGCAGTTTGTCTTGGTACTGTGTGTTTTTTGCCATGATTAATATTTACCCCCCAATTAATTTATGACATACTTAATATAACATTTTTTGTGGCTGTGGGAATATTAATATTAATTTCCAATGTATTTTGATATCTTGACTTTTGAGACAGTGAATGCTTTAATTTGGAATAGAAATCTAAGAAAAGGACCAGTAGCCAATTTCTGTAGAACAAGAAAGGCAGCGGATGATGAGAGCTGTCACAGAAAAAGGTGAATCCACCTTTGAGAGAAACCAACACTTTCCGGTGCACCCGTTATATGCAGATAATGAAGAGGTATATTGTTTCACGTGAAACAATATACAATAAGGGTGGCACCGCGAGCACATCGTCCCTTGATTGGATGATGTTTTTTATTGGTCAAAAGGAGAACTGACATGATTGACATTAAATTGATCCGTGAAAACCCTGAACTTGTAAAAGAAAATATCAAAAAGAAGTTCCAGGATGAAAAACTTCCATTAGTTGATGAAGTCAAAGAATTGGATGAAAAGGTAAGAGAAGTAAAGCAGAAGGGCGATCAAATGCGCGCAGATCGCAACCGGATGTCCAAAGAAATTGGCGGACTGATGCGCGATGGCAAAAAAGAAGAAGCTGAAGGCGTAAAGACAAAGGTTTCTGAAATGGGCGCAGAAATGGAAGCACTTGCCCAAGAAGAAGAAAAGCTGAATGCGGAGATCAAAGAAAAGATGATGGTCATTCCTAACATCATTGATCCATCGGTCCCCATCGGCAAAGATGATTCACAGAACGTAGAAATAGAAAGATTCGGCGAGCCAGTCGTTCCGGACTATGAAATACCATACCATACCGATATCATTGAAGCATTGGATGGCATCGATCTCGATTCTGCCCGCAGAACTACAGGGAATGGCTTCTATTATCTGAAGGGCGATGTTGCGAGACTTCATTCTTCTATTCTTGCCTATGCAAGAGACTTTATGATCAACCGTGGATTTACTTACTTCATTCCGCCATTCATGATCCATGGCGACGTTGTCAACGGCGTTATGAGCTTTACAGAGATGCAGAATATGATGTATAAGATTGAAGGAGAAGATCTTTATCTGATTGGCACATCAGAACATTCAATGATCGGACGCTTCATGGGACAGATCTTAAAAGAAGAGGATATGCCATATACTCTGACATCCTACAGCCCATGTTTCCGCAAGGAAGTCGGAGCTCATGGTATTGAAGAAAGAGGACTGTACCGTGTCCATCAGTTTGAAAAGCAGGAAATGGTCGTTGTATGCAAGCCAGAGGATTCTAAATACTGGTATGACCAGCTTTGGAAGAATTCTGTTGATTTCTTCAGATCATTGGAAATTCCTGTCAGAACACTGGAGTGCTGCTCAGGAGATCTGGCAGATCTGAAAGTGAAGTCCTGTGATGTTGAAGCATGGTCACCAAGACAGAAAAAATACTTTGAAGTAGGATCCTGCTCAAATCTGGGCGATGCACAGGCCAGAAGACTTGGTATTCGCATCAAGGGCAAGGATGGCAACTATTTTGCGCATACACTGAACAATACGGTGGTTGCTCCGCCAAGAATGCTGATTGCTTTCTTTGAGAATAATCTGCAGGCAGATGGAAGCGTAAAGATTCCAGAACCATTGCAGCCTTACATGGGCGGACAGAAGACAATGGTACCGCCAGAACATAAAAAGAACTTCTAAAAACCGCAGAGATTGCGGTTTTTCTTTACTTTGCTCTATACTGAATATAGAGGTGAAACTAATGCTTGGAGCAATCATTGGCGATATTGCAGGTTCAAGATTTGAATTCCGCAATTACAGAAAGAAAGATTTTGTTTTATTCGCACCGGACAGCACTTATACAGATGATTCAGTTATGACAGCTGCTGTAGCACAGGCTCTGCTTAACGCAGAAGAAGATTATTCCAATCTGTCACAGCAGGCGATTCAATCTATGAAAGATCTTGGCAATTCTCATCCAGACCGCGGCTATGGCTTTCATTTTTATCAATGGCTGTTTGAAGATCAAAAGCCTTATCAAAGCTATGGCAATGGCGCCGCAATGAGAGTCAGCCCTTGTGCATATGCAGCAGGCTCTCTGGCACAGACGATCTGTTTGGTAGATGAGGTCACAAGGGTATCGCACAATCATCCGGAAGGGATGAAGGGCGCGGAAGTGACGGCTGGTGCTGTCTATTTGGCACTTCACGGCAGATCTATGCAGGAAATACGGCAGTATACAGAGCGTAAATATCCAATTGATTTTACAATTGACAGTATCAGGGATACCTATGAATTCGATGCGTCCTGTCAAGGCACGGTACCTCAGGCATTAGAATAACGTAGGAGCGTAAGCTCCGAAGTTACCGGGCCTTTCCCCGCAGCTCTGCTGCGAAGATGCCTTCGGAAGGTTACGTCCCGCTTAGCGGGACAGTACTAGCCCGAGGTA
>JAAYWN010000146.1 GCA_012516665.1 Erysipelotrichaceae bacterium | reverse complement strand
TACGGTGCCAATGAAACCGTCCCCGCCGATCGTTCCCTTTGCATTGTCTGATGCAGACAGAAGAGCGTCAACATAGCATGTGCTGACTGTACCAGAATTGCTGATTGAATTGATAAAGCCTGTGCCGCCGATTCCCTGATTTCCTGAGACATAGCATTCAGTAATATCTTTCAGATTGGAACCGGTATTGATAAATCCTGCTCCGCCAATTGCCAGCTGCCCATTCACTGCAGCTGTTGTTGAATCCACATGACAGTTGGTGATTGATGTAGATCCACTGATTGTACCAATGAAACCAGTCCCTCCAATACCCTGATTTCCAGAAACGCTGCAATCCTTGACTGAAGTCAAATTACTTGCTGTTTCAATGAATCCGCTGCCGCCAATTGAGTTAGCACCGTTGCTGCTCACACAGGATTCAACAGAGCAATTGCTTACTTCAGCAGTATTGGTCATATTGTTTTTATCTGTCAGCGAGTTAATGAAACCAGTCCCTCCGACAGATGATTGTTTAACATGACAGTCAGTAATGCTGGCAATCAATGTTCCAGTCTTGATAAATCCATCTTCACCGATCGTGCTGCCTGTTACATTGCACTGATTGATTGAACTTGCTCCCTGCACAGAATAAGCAAATCCGTTATGAGTCATCGTACTGGATGAAATGTTGCAATTATCAATTGTCACTGATTTGCCGCTGTACGCATAAGAATAAACCATTCCGCTGCCAAAGGATGTGATGTGGTCTGCCTGTATATTGGACATTGATGTGCCTTCAGCATATCCCACTACTGCAAACCTTTCACTTCCGCCAGATTTGGAAAGAATGACATTTGAAACTGTGCAGTTCTTAATTTCACTGGTCAATCCCCCATTTTCACTGGCTGCAACTACGCCGCCATATGACCCACCATTGGTCAGCGCCGCACCAATCCAACTGTCTGTCACTTCAAGGCCATCTACAATTCCCGACATGTTGTCCGCAATGATACCAAAGTGACCTGATGCAGAAATTCCGTTTGCATTAAAATCACTGACATGCAGATTCTTGATTGTGGCTGTCGTATTTTTTGTAACGACGCCAAAGTTGCCTGACACATCACAAGTAACATTCACATGATTCACCGTAACATTTTCAAGAACTGCATCGGAATTATCCGAATTATTCCAAACGCCAGTATTAGTCACAAATGCGCTCCCGTTGTTCTGAGCAATTGTGATATGTTCAAAATCAACATTTTTGATATGTCCATTTGTAGACGTCCCGGCTGTCGCATTCCAGCCATATAGATTTTTTACAAACGGCCGGTCAAGATTGCTGGTCGTAAACAGTTTTGGAGTAGAATCCGTACTGGATGTACTCATATAGGTGGCATTCAATTGTTCAATCGTAGTTGAAGTGCCGCCGAAATCAATATCAAGAGTCTGCTGCAATGTGACATTCGGATTTAATGCGTATGCATTTGAATAGCTGCTATTTGACAGCCATTCCAACTGCTGTGCTGTCCTGATCTTAAATGTCGTTGTGTTGGTGCCATAATCCTTGTATATTTCATCTGCGAAGAGCGGATTAATTCCACAGGAGTACCTTTCAGTAAATGGCCAAATCATGATACCTCTGGAAACACTGAAACGCTGATCGCCAATCTTTGAATTATAGTTGGACGCGTAAGTATCTGTATTGATTGTGTATACATCATAATCTGACTCAACACCAAGTGAAGTCTTCAAAGAATCCTTTTTGATAAATGAATGATCATCAATCAAGTCTTGTAATGTACTTGCTTTAATAAAATCCAATTGTGGCTGCCAATCACCAAACCCATTCACATAAGTATATTCAGGATTCCACGTATTCTTGATCACCAGCACATATCCGGCTTCGGATGCAGTTACTCCGCTTGTATGAAGCAGCCCATGCTCGCCACTGACATTCTGTGTTGATACTTCTGTATCGTTAAGCCAGCCATGATAGTAATATTTTCCATCGGTCTTCTCATAGTAAAGGAATCCGGTTCCCTTCAGTGTTCCGCCGGTCACATAGGTATTTGTAATCCCGATTGCCGTTGCTGTCTTACCTTTGACCACATCAAAGGAGAGATGCGGATCTTCTGTTGCATCATCATCAAATGGGGTGTCATTGATCTTGGTAACGCAGGCTGATACACCATCCGGCTTTCTGCCAGTCTCCTGAATACTGTAATTTGTTCCTGCCGGCAGATACATGGAGTACGTATAGACATAATTGCCATTTGCATCTGCAGTCATCTTATTCAGTGCCACGGTAATGGTGCGGTCTGCACTGTCAAGCTGTCCCTTTACAGTCAGTTTGATGCTTGCAAGAACTGCATCTTTGGTATCCGAGCTGTCTGTTTCAACGGTCTTGGTCACCTTGATACTGCCGGTATCCATGGTCGGCCAGTCACCGTAATGGCAGTTCTTCAGATCCTTCTGCTTGTCAGCATCTGTTGTACCGGTATTGTTACTACCGTACGGCTGTGTTCTGGTAACAGAGGCGAACGGATAGTTTGTAGTACTGTCATAGTGATAGGATACTGTAATCTCTGCTGCCGGATCAGCCTTAAACGGCGCATCATCTGCGTAGGTATCTGTAATTCCCGCATATACTGTCGTCTTATTATTGCCGACTGCAGCCATATCCGTGCTGTATCCAGCCGGATTGTCAGTGGTTTCCTTGTTTGGATCATACTCTGTCCAGCTGGTGTCATACCACTTCAGGTTCGGGCCAATCAGTGTCGCATTGCCTGTTCCGCCAATGGTCTTGCCGCTTCCAAGTGAACCGATAAAGGATCCGGCATTGCCGCTGGTCATATCATTCAGCAGTACCGCGCCTGCGTTATAGCAGCTGTTATATGTAATGTCCACATTCTGGACACCCACGATGCCGCCGGCATTGGTCTTGCTCATGACGGAAGCTGTGGAGTAGCAGTTATTGATATCTGCAATCGTATAATCAGCGATACCGATCAGTCCGCCGGCCGCCTTGCTGCCATAGAGATTGGCATTGGTGCGGTCATAGGTCTTATCATCCTTCACACTGCCGGACGCATAGGAATTGCGGATCGTTATGCTTCCTTCACTGCCGGTCACATGTCCGATCAGTCCGCCGGTATATGCCGCAT
>JAAYWN010000015.1 GCA_012516665.1 Erysipelotrichaceae bacterium | reverse complement strand
TGAAGGGATATCTGTCTATGCTGGCAGCGGCGACTGCAACAAGGTGTCTGCTCTGGTCATTGCGGCCGATATTCTTGCCAAAGAATTGGATGTAAAGATCCTAGCGGGATGCAATGAGGATGAAGAGGATGCTGTGCTTCGTTTCCTGAATCAGACGGATTATCAGAAGACAGTGCTGATCCATCGCGGAAATGAACTGCCAAGCTGGGGTTTTACCGATAACTGAGAAGCTGAAAGGCTTCTTTTTATATGAAAAGGTGAGCGCTAAAGAATACGCTCACCATTGAAATTATTGATAAAATCAGTACGATCATGATGCTGCAGCAGATGCTTTGCAGTAAATAATGCATGGCCATACAGGGCAGGGAAGGATGCTGAGACTGTTTCATCCGACGACCAAGGAATGGCATAGGAGCGATGCTCCGTATTGATGATCTGTTTTGGCTCCTTCTGATAGAGCATCATGGCACTTAAGCCGTGTGATCCGCCAGCCAGATTTTCCAAGCTGAAGATCAGATCATATGTTGATTTTTTGGGATACAGAAAGGCTGTCCAGGTATGAACTTCTTTTATAGCCCCCATGAAACGGGACGTGCTGATATCCAGATGGAAGACGGCATGGAACATAGCATGATACATTTTTGCTAATTTCTTCAGATCCGCCGCAGAGACCTGCAGGTACTGACAGACATCATAGTCCTGGATCTGTCTTCCTCTTTGATGGAGCATCCATACATCGATCTCCGCTTCCAGACCGACATGGACAGCACCGTTATTACCGCCATGCTGATGCACGATGTCATCAGCAGCCGCAAAGATCAGAGGATGAGCGGCAGAATCCAATGCATAATGGCACAGATAGCCTTTTATATAGCTGGTCATAGCAGGATCATTCCCGGCATAGTCCTCAAAGAACCGGATCACTTCATAGACATGGGATGCATGCATCAGATTGCCGTACTTATGCAGAGAGCCAGGCAGGACAGATGCATGAGAGAAGAAAAGCATATCCGGGCCCTGCGAGCCTAAATAATACATGGGAAGATCTGAGACACGAGATTTCTGTACAGGATCGATGCGCAGCAGATCTTTGGCAAATTCTACATGCGTGGTGGCTGCCGGCATTATTCAGTCTCCAGCTGGATCTTTTTCATTCTGCCAGCCAGGCCATAGATCTTTTTGATTGGCAGCGAACATATTGCAACACGGATGCCATGATTGACTTCGACAGTATAAATATGTTCCTTCATCAGAGCTTCATGATATTTTGATCTTGCCTGATTGTCCTGCATGACCAAGGTCACAAAGAATCCTTCTTTATATGGATAGACAGCAAGACCAGCATCTTTCGCTTCTTTTAAGAAGATTGAAGATCTTTGCTGCATAAGATCAATGTATTTCTGTTTTTCCGCCAAAAATTTCTCACGGTCTTCCGTTGTCAGCCAGACAAAGTTGGCCATGGCAGCGTTCGGAATATTGGACCAGGTCGCCCTGGCTTTCTTTTCCATGATGATCTCAGCTTCGCGGACATCCTCTGCTTTCTGTCCTAAGATCACGGCAGCACCGCATCTCAGACCATAGGAAGTCAAAGTCTTGGAACAGCTGAAAGCAACAACGATCATGGCTTTCTCAGAAAGTGAATTCCATGTCTCCATGTACTTTCTGCTCTGTGCCAAATGATTGGAATAATCAATATATGCAATATCATCGATCAGAATGAACGGAACTTTCTGCGAGACTTCATTCATCAGATCAACAAGCTGCTTCCATTCATCGACAGTCAGGGAATAGCCGGTCGGATTGTGGCAAGGATCATTGATGACCATAACAATGCGGTCCTGCTTTTGCAGTACTTCATTGATCGTATTTCGGACACTCTGCAGATTGAAGGCATTGCCGCTGAACATCGTATACTTAGCAATCTGAATGTTATTCTCATGTGCCATCAGCGCATAAGAGCCCCATGCAATATCTGGAATGATCAGTGTTTCACCTTCATCCAGAAAGGTAGTGATCGACATGGAATCTGCTCCGGAACCGCCTGGTGTCGCTATGACCGAATGCTTCAGCTGTATATCTGCATTCTGCGTGACCCAGCTGTAAACGCATTTCCGGAAGTCAGGGTTGCCGGTAAAGCTTGATGCATAAGCTGCTTTGGTGCGATGGTCAATGGCGTCATAATGATTGAAGACTTCATCAAAAGCGACAAGTTTTTCGTTTTCTCCATACAGTGATCCGATGGTTGCATCGATCACATTGTCTGCACCGATCTCTGCTTTATCCTTCTTAGCTTTGTCTACGATGGCGAATACCGTGTCGACAATCGGTGTTACATCAGCACTTTTACGAACAAATGTCATAAGATCTCCTCCTGAAGTTGCAATATGCAAAAATTATATCACCTTTCATTTCCAATGAAGCGGCAGTTTCCCGGGATCTTCAATGAGATGGCGGCGCACAAGGATCGGTGCCAGCAGATTGAAGACAACGACCAGCAGGACAATCTCAAAAGGCAGCAGGACAGTATTTTTGATGGCACTGGTCGCAGCATAGACAATAAAAGCTTTGTCATACAGAATAGCGCTCCACAGCGAGCCAAGCAGTACATTCACCAGATAATCGTTCAGGATCTTAGCAATCGTGATGCGCAGTACGGTGATCCTGCGGCGATAGAAAAGCAGGGCATAGATCAGCGAACCGCATACGGCAGTCAATGTATAGCCGGCAAAAAAAGGACCGCTTGGAAATAAAGCAAAGCCAAGCAGATCAGTGATCGCCGCACTGACAATACCAGCCGCTGGTCCTAAAATAGAAGCCTCTACAGCAACCAAAACAAAACTGACGCCAATTCTGAGGTTCTGTGCTACCGGAATGTAGATATTTCCGACAATGATCTTCATCGCAATAAAGGCGGCCATGAGCGCGATATAGTGGATGCTTGAAAGCTTTGATGCAGATGATCTCCAGTATTCTTTACTGAACATAAAGAAAAACCCTCCTTTCGCCATCAGTGAAAGAAAGGTTACATTTCACATAATGGGATATCGCAGATGACCGCAAGCATTGCTTTTCGTCCATAAGTTCCCATGCTTACAGCACTTAACGCCACCTGTTGAACCTAAGATAGCATAATGAAATCAGAGATACAAGTCAGGAAAATGAAATCATGGTATGATTGTACCGCAATGAAAATACTGACAGCAACATGTGAATCAATGCAGCAGATAAAAGCATATACGGAAGCAGGTGCCGATGAGCTCATCCTGGCTCTGAAAGATGGATGCTTTTCTTCTCTGCATGGCTTTTCGGCCGCAGAGATCCGTACGATTTCAGCAGCCAATCCGGTACGTACCGCCGTTCTGATGAATCGTCTGTTTGGTGAGGAGGAGGAACAATGGGCAGAAAACATACTGGCTGAGATCCTGCCGTATGCGGATGCCATTCTGTTCTCAGATCCAGGACTGATGCTGACGGCCCAGCGCCTGCATGCACAGGATCATATGATCTATCGCCCAGAGACCCTCCTGACGGATACGGGAGATGCGTCATGGTGGATGGAGCAGGGACTGCAGTCGGTGCAGATCTCGCCGCTGCTGACGGAAGAAGAGATCCTTGAAATTGCGAGAAATGTCCCGCAGACCAGTCTGCAGATCCATGGCAGACTGCTGATGAGCGTATCTAAGAGAAAACTGCTGCAGGCATATGCGGATATTCATGAGCTTCCATCTTTCCGCGATCAGAAAGATCTTTTTCTGAAAGAAGAGAGCAGGGACGGCAGAATGCCGATCTATGAGAATGCGTATGGGACTTTGATCTATACCGATTATGTGCAGGAATCATTTTCATGCATGAATGATTTTATGGAAGCAGGCATATGCCGCTACGAAGTAGATACCAATGGATTGCAGGAGAAAGAAGCAGCCGATGCAATCAAGATCTATCGCCGGCAGCTGAATGGACAGAAAGAAGATGGAAGTTCCTATATGGATCAGTATCAATATCTGCCGCTGAGCAGCGGCTATTACAGACAGAAGACCGTGAAATGAAAAAACCGGAATTATTGGCCCCGGCAGGAGATCTGCATCGGGCAAAAACTGCGATACGCTATGGAGCTGATGCCGTGTATTTGGGTGGTCAGTATTTTTCACTGCGCTCGCGTGCTTCGAATTTCACTATGGAAGATATTCGGGAGGCATGCAGGTTTGCTGAAGAATACGCTGCACATATCCATGTGACGGTAAATATCATTCCGCACGATGAAGATTTCGAGGGCATTGAAGAATACTTGAAGAAACTGGAGGAATATGGTGTTACTGCCATCATCTGTGCCAGTCCGGCCATAATGAAGATTGCACGCATGACTGCTCCAAAACTGCAGATCCATTGCAGTACGCAGCTGTCAGTAACGAATTCGAACGCCATTCAATATTTGAAAAATGCTCTGGATATTGATCGTGCGGTATTGGCTCGGGAATGTACCATGGCGCAGGTGAAGGATATTACAAAACATTCACCAGTTGAGACGGAAGCATTTATTCATGGCGGCATGTGCGTCAATTATTCCGGCCGATGCACGCTGTCCAACCGCATGACTCTGCGGGATGCCAATCGCGGCGGCTGTGCGCAGTCATGCCGCTGGAACTATGAACTGTATGATCATGATAAAAAGATCAGTTCGGATCCTTTATTCACGATGGGAAGCAGAGATCTCTGCGCAGCATCGTATCTGTATGATCTGATGGAAGCAGGCGTTTCTTCTTTGAAGATCGAAGGGCGCATGAAGACAGAATATTATGTTGCCAGCATTGTCTCTTCCTACCGTCATTTCATTGATGAGATCTATGAGACAGGAGCACCGCTGTCCTCAGAAAGAATGGCTGTGCATCGCAAAGAGATCCAGCGCGGTGAGAATCGTGAGACCTGCACGGGATTCTACAGCGGCAGTGCCGATGTTCATTCTTTGATCTATCACGCTAACAGCAATTCTGATGTCAATCATGACTTCCTCGGTACAGTTAAAAAAGTCCACGATGGGATATGTCTGATCGAGACCAGAAATGTATTCTCAGTGAATGAGATGCTGGAATTTTTGACGCCGGGAAAAGAAAATCGCAGATTTAAACTTTCATCGATGAAAAATGCCAAGACACAGGAGCAGATCGAAACGATCCGTTCACCGATGAGCCTTGTGGAAATACCAATTGATCTTGATGTGCAGGAAAATGACATCCTGCGGAGGTACAGATGATCATTGAAGGAAATGTAAGTGTCAAAGCTGCCTTAATGGGCGGCAATCGCATCGTTGATAAACTGTATGTAGATGAGACCAAGCACGATAAGGATACGAACTGGATCCTGCATCGGGCAGAGGAACGCAAAGCGGAGATCATTCGCTGCAGCCGAGAAGAGATCGATGCAATGGCCAGCGGCCGGACCCATGGCGGCTTGATTGCCGAAGCAGAAAAGCGGACATATCAAAAATTAGAAGATACATGGAAAGAGGAACAGACTTTTGCTGTCCTTTTGGAAGGGGTCGAAGATCCCTTTAATCTTGGCTATATCATGCGCACGCTCTACAGTGCTGGATGCACTGGACTGATCCTGCGCGATCGCAATTGGGAAAATGCGGAAAGCACGATCCTGAAATCCTCTGCCGGGGCAAGCGAATATCTGCCGATCGTGCTCAGTGACGATATGCAGCAGACAGTAAAGTGGTATCAGGAAAAAAAGGTGAACTGCTTTGCGGCAATGCGGAAGAATGCCATCAGCTGCTATGAGGCAAAGTATACCGGGCCTGTCCTGATTGCTATTGGCGGTGAAATGCGCGGCTTATCTTCCGGTGTGCTGAAAGAGATCCCGCAGAATATCTATATCCCGTATGCCAATGATTTTCACAGTGCGCTGAACGCTGCCGGAGCAGCGGCAGTGCTCGGCTTTGAAGTCTACCGGCAGAGAAATATCTGACCGCATTCTGGAAACAAGTGTCATTCTATGGAAAACAGACGTTTTTGTAAGAATGTTTCATTGATAACTGAAAATAATTTCATCTGAAAGCGCTTTTAAGCGCTTTTCTGTATTTTATTCAGTCGCGATAACTGGTATTATATCTGCGTTACTTGGAGGGGAAAACATGAAAGAAGCCTATTATTTTCACGATGACACAGTAATCCTGAATTATTCGAAGAAATATCTGACCAGCAAGCATGAAATTGTCTCCACAGAAGTATTTGATGAATTTCTTGATCATTTCTTAGCAAATCTGAAATCTCATCATTTTGATCTGTACAGCTATCTGGCAGAGAATGGCAAAGATAACACGCAGATCAAGAAAGAGATCAAGTTCGTTCTGAAGACATTGCTGATATCTGATCCGAAGGAGATCAATGATGCATATACGAAGATCCCAGATGAACTGCTGATGATCATTGAAAAGGGATATGACTATTGGCGTTCCCTGCAGAGATATTCGGTCCTGTATACACACAATGAAGAAGGATTCCAGCTGCAGAATTTTATCAAGGCAGACAGTGAAGAAAATAAGCTGGTGCTGGATTTCTACCGTGAGATCGAGCAGAAGGTACAGGGCTCGCAGAACAAAGTATTCCGTCAGCTGCAGGCAGGAACAAATGCAAGCATGCTGCTGGGCTATTATGATTGGAAAGCGCCCATCGGTTATGAAAAGCTGGAAGGGATCCCTTTCATCAATCAGATCCTGCTCCGTACACCATTGATCCTGCACCCGCAGCATAACAAGCGTACAAATGTCTTTAAGGATGCGGAACATAATCCGATGTCTGACTTTGTCAAAGGCGATGAAGAGTGGATATGCTATCCCGCCAAGGTCGGCTCTTTATTGATCTACTGCTACTTCCATAGGGACTTCATCGGTTCAGCGGCTGCTACCGCAAATCTATTTGAATTGGCTGATGCAAAAGATGCCGTTGCAAAAAAACCAGATGCGATCATGCTGTTCGGAAATCCGGACGGCGGTTCCGATACAGAATTCTGGCATGACAGCGAGAATGATATCTGGCTGCTGAAGGATTCTAATGATCCGGCCATCGATTACTTTGGATATACGAAGAAATCGATCCTTACCCTGCATAATTTAGTGATGATCCAGAGAGGCTGGCTGCCGATCCACGGGGCCATGGTCAATGTCTATCTGAAGGATGGCACTAAGAAGGGGCTGATGTTCATGGGCGATTCCGGCGCTGGAAAGTCTGAAACGTTGGAAGCTTTAAGCACATTGGCTTCAGATATGATTGATCATCAGGAAACAGTCTTTGATGATATGGGCACGATCCACATCGATGAAAATGGCGAAGTGCGTGCACAGGGAACAGAAGTCGGTGCCTTTGTACGTCTGGATGATCTGGATAAAGGAACTGCTTATAAAGATATGGATCGTTCGATCTTCTTCAATCCAGAAAAAGCAAATGCCAGAGTCGTTATTCCAGCGGCACCATATAAGGTCATTACCAAAGATCATAAGATCGATATCTTCCTCTATGCCAATAATTATACGGATAAGAGAGGCATGCATCTGTTCACAAATCGTGATGAGGCCGAACCGGTCTTTGTTGAGGGCAAGCGGTTCGCCTTGGGCACAACGCAGGAGAAAGGCCTGTCTACAACATTCTTTGCCAATCCATTCGGACCGATGCAGAGACAGAAAGAAACAAAAGTGCTGATTGATAAGCTCTTTGATGAACTGTTCAAAGAACAGATCCCGGTCGGTGAAGTATATACTTGCTTAGGATTGCCGAATAAGGGCGATCACGGCATTGAAAAAGCGGCTGAAGCACTGGTCGAGTTTGTTAAGCAGAAATAAGCTTGGAGGCATCTTTCAGATAGGATGCCTTTTTTGTTGATTCGATGCTATACTTTTAGCCATGGAAAAGATTGTTTCACTGCAGAATGCAAAAGTAAAAAAATGGACATCGCTCCATCATAAAAAAGACCGGGATCAATCTCATCTGTTCTTAGCAGAAGGGGAACATCTGATCGGCGAAGCATTGGCTGCTGCCTGTGTCGAAGAGATCATTACCGATACAGTCTGTCCTTATGAGAGCGTGCCTGTCTATGAAGTGACACCGGCCATCATGAAAAAAATATCGGAGAATGTATCGCCCGTCCATCTGATTGCCGTATGCAAACAGAAAGAAGCAGCTACTGATGAATTGAAGCGGGTGATCCTGCTGGATGATGTACAGGATCCTGGAAATTTAGGTACATTGGTGCGTACAGCTGTATCCTTTTCTTTTGATGCGGTCTATTGTTCCTTGGATACATGCGATCTTTATAATGAAAAAGCTGTCCGTTCTACACAGGGCGCTCTGTTTCATATTCCAGTGATCCGAGCTGATCTGAATGATATCATTCTTCAGCTGCAGAATGATGATTTCACAGTCATTGCGACTTCTTTGGAAAAATCTCATACGATGGCAGAGATCCCGACCGTAAATAAAATGGCCTTCATTTTCGGCAATGAAGGTCAAGGTGTGCATAAGCAGATCCAAACAATGGCAGATGATCGTCTGCGCATTGATATGCATGGCTTTGAATCTTTGAATGTTGCTGTGGCCGGCGGCATTGTCATGCATAACTACCGTGGGTGAAGATCAGTCCCAGCCATAGGAGAAATGCTTTTCTCCACTCACCACAGGAACTTCTTGAATCGTATAATCGTCGACACGGATAAAACGATTTCCCTGCTTGACTGCCCCGAGAAATTCATCAATGAGGTCCTCGTCTCCCTGAACATAGATCTCGACCATGCCGTTTTCCAAATTCTTAACAGAGCCCGTCAGACCGCGGGACTGTGCTTCCATCATACAGAAGCCTCGCATGCCGACGCCCTGGACACGGCCGTCAAAAATTGCGTGATAGCGTTTCATTTTTTTGTTTCCTCATTTCTAGAAAAGGTGAATATGATCAATATTATACTGAACAGAACGAACTTTAATGAAGAGTGGGCATATGAATATCTGCATGATATTCTGACCGCAGATATGCATGTTTTGATCATGCCTCTTTTTGCGGATGAAGGCTGGGCAGATGACAGCGCTGCTTTTGCGCAGAAGTATCATCGCGGCAGCCGAACTTATGAGAAGATAGCAGGACCATTTCATGCATATCAGATCACAGATGAACAGATCCAATGGTTCAATCCCTATCTGGATGATCGCCATGCCCTGCAGAGCAGACTGCAGAGCAGTTCATTGATCTATCTGATTGGCAATGATCCTGATGATATGATGGAATGCATTGAAGATAAAGAAATACAGGATGATCTCAGGAACTATGCTGGTATTTTTATGAGCAATGCCTCTGGTTCAAAAATCATGATGGATGAATATGCTTCAGATCATGCATGGAACCAAGAGAGCGGCAGAGGCCTTGGCATTCTGCAGGGATTCTCTTTAGAAACAGGGTACATAGAAGATGAGAAGCACCTGCATCGTATGATCCGCTCCATTGAAGAAAAAGGCAGAGCAGTCTTCGGATGTCCTGATAAAGCAGGCATTCTGATCCGCGATGGCCATTATGATCTGATGGGCGATGCATTCATCTGCAGCGATGAAGATCTGGATCATCTGTATCAGGCTTATGAAGATGCCCGTTCACGTCAGGAATACTATGGTGACAATGGCGGCTGGTGATCATTTCGCTGACAGCACGGTCAGTACATTGTCTTCCACTTTGAATTTGATCTCCATGCCGGCAAAGACAAAACCATATTTGCGGTTCGGATCATTTTGATATGGCGGTCGCGGATCCAAAGCCAGTACTTCGATCAGACCGGCCAGTTTTCCGGCAGGAATGGTCTCGGCAACGACGGGGGATATTCTTACCTGCAGTTTGCGCAGATCCGGCTGTTCCGCAAAACCAGGCGCAGCATGGATGCGATCAGAGTACGGGATATAGGGCTTAATGTCATAGATCGGGGACAGATTCATCATATCTGCACCGATGACATCGATCACTGTTCCATACTCTTTTGTTTTGCGGATCGCATCGATCTTAACAGCACTGAGACCGATTGGATTGGGCCGGAAAGGGGAGCGTGAGGCAAAAACGCCGACTCTCTTTGTGCCGCCAAGACGCGGCGGTCTGACTGTCGGTGTCCAATCCGCATCAAAGGAAGCACTGAATCCCCACAGCAGCCAGATATGAGAAAAGTTCTCTAAGCCTTTTAAAATACCATCCTTTCGATATTCTTTTTCAAATACAATGGTTGCTTTCAGCTCTTCGGCCAAGCTTGCCTGGCGGGGAATGCCGAACTTGGTCGCAAAATCCGTATGGATCACGGCGATCGGATGCATTGTCAGATTCTTCTTCATGTTTTCATTTTAGCTTGAAAAGCGGGAAAGTTAAATCTATAATCTTGTCATAAAGCGAAAAAGAAAAGACAAGTAAGGAAAAGCGCAAAGCGAAAGAGAGAGATCTGTATGCTGAAAGGATCTCCGCGATGCATTGTCCTGAATTCACTTTTCCAGCGAGGCCAATCCCTTCCGCCTGATCAGCGTTAGAAGATCCAATCAAGAGCATATTCTTTGCGGAATGTGAATCAGGATGGTACCGCGCAATCAGCGTTCCTGTGATGACAGGAACGTTTTTATTTTAGGAGGAGACTGATGAGCGAACAGATCGCAGATGTGCAGCAGGCCGCATTGCAGGCTATTGAACATGCACAGACATTGAATGAACTGAATGAAGTCAAAGTACAGTATCTAGGCAAAAAGGGAGAGATCCAGGCACTGATGAGCCAGATGCGGGCTCTGCCGAAAGAAGAAAAACCTGCTTTTGGCCAGATGGTCAATGACTGCAAGGAGACCGTGACAGGAGCTCTGGAAAAAAAGCAGCAGGATCTGGAAGTGCAGGCGACCGCTGCCAAACTGGAACACGAGAGGATCGATGTGACATTGCCAGGCGATACGATCCGCATTGGCACAACACATCCTTTGATCCTGATCCAGAATGAGATCGAAGATCTTTTCTTGGGCATGGGATACAAAGTGGCCGAAGGACCGGAGCTTGAACAGGATCATTATAATTTTGAACTGGCAAATATTCCGGCGGATCATCCCGCGCGCGATATGCAGGATACTTTTTACATTGATCCAACAACACTGCTGCGCACGCATACAACAGCTATGCAGATGAGAGAATTGGAAAAAGCACATGGGCAGACACCGATCAAACTGATCTGTCCAGGCAAGGTCTATCGCCGCGATGATGATGATGCGACCCACAGCCATCAGTTCATGCAGTGCGAAGGACTTGTTGTCGGAGAGCATGTTACCTTGACAGATCTTAAGGGCACGCTGGAATTCATGGCAAATAAGATGTTTGGAGAAGGCAGAAAGATCCGTTTTCGGCCAAGCTATTTCCCATTTACGGAACCATCTGTTGAAGTAGATGTATCGTGCCCATTCTGCAATGGCAAAGGATGCAGTGTATGCAAAGGTTCTGGATGGATCGAGATCCTCGGTGCCGGCATGGTGCATCCGCATGTTCTTGAGATGAATGGCTTTGATCCGGATAAATGTTCCGGTTTTGCTTTTGGCGTCGGTCTGGAAAGAGTTGCCATGCTGAAATATGGTATTAATGATATCCGCAATTTCTATATCAATGATGAACGTTTCTTAAATACGTTCGATCGGTTTGACTGAAGAAGGAGAGAAAGAAAATGAAATTAAGTTATAACTGGCTCAAGGAATATGTTGATCTCTCTGATATTGCGCCGGAAGATCTTGCGGAGCGCATGACAACAGCAGGATTGGAAGTTGAGGGAATCGAAGCGATGGCACAGGCATCTGGCTTGGCTGTCGGCGAAGTCATGTCATGTGAAGATATTGAAGGGACTCATTTGCATCTGACCCAGACGAACGTCGGGAATGCGGTCTATCAGATCGTATGCGGCGCACCGAACTGCCGCAAGGGCTTAAAAGTGATTGCGGCATTGCCGGGAGCTGTGCTTCCGGGCGGAACGATCGAAGCCAAGCCATTGCATGGCATTGCTTCCAATGGCATGCTGTGCTCCTTGCTTGAACTAGGTGTTGACAGAAAGAGCTTAAGAGAAGATCAGGTGAATGGCATTGAAGAACTTCCTGCTGATGCACCTGTCGGCGAAAGAAATGTCCTGAAATATTTAGGCTTGGATGATACGATCCTGGATGTTTCACTGACGCCGAACAGAGCAGATTGCTCAGCAATGTGGAATATGGCTAAGGAAGTCGGTGCTATCGTGCATCGTGAAGTGAAATGGCCGGCATTTGAAGGCCAGTCTGATATTGGTGAAAAGGGAGATTTCAAAGTTGAAACCAAGACGGAAAAATGCTCCTGCTATCTTGGCAAAGCTGTCAATCATGTCAAGATAGGACCTTCGCCAAAATGGATGCAGCAGTACTTAAATGCTGCTGGTATCAATGCGATAAATAATGTTGTTGATATTTCCAACTTTGTAATGCTGGAAACAGGACAGCCACTTCATTACTATGATCTGAAGAAGCTGAAAGGACATGACATCACGGTCGTTGATGATCAGCAGCTGACCATGAAAGCTTTGGACGGCAATGAATTTGCCATCCAGAAGGGTGATATTCTGATCACTGAAAATGGCGAAGCTACAGGTATTGCCGGCATTATGGGCGGTGAAGAATCGATGATCGATGAAGATACAGATGCTATCTTTATTGAAGCAGCACACTTTGACCATGCTTCCATCCGTCACACTTCCATCCGTCTGAATTTAGTGACAGAAGCTGCTCAGAGATTTACCAAGGGCATTGAAGAAGGTGCCATGGCAAAAGCAATGGATCGTTCTGTACAGCTGCTGCGCAAGTATGCCGATGCATCTGGTTTTGAAGCGACTGTCAAGGCTGGCACAGAAAAGGATCAGCCTTTGACGGTAAAAGAAACGCTGACACACTGCAATGGCTTATTAGGTACCGCTTTTACTATGGAACAGGTCGCCGATACGCTGAAGTGGCTGGATTTCAAGCCGGAGATCAATGGCGATGAGATCATCAGCCACATTCCGTCCTATCGTATCGATATTGAAGGAAAAGCAGATATTGATGAAGAAGTGATCCGTTTGATCGGCTTTGACAGTCTGAACAGCACACTGCCGCAGATTGCCGCGACCGTAGGCCAGCTGACGCCGGTACAGGCATTGCGCCGGACGAGCCGTGATGCAATGATGGCGATGGGGCTCAATGAGATCATGACATATACACTTGTTGGTCAGGATTATATTGACAGCGCATTGGAACCAATCGGCAAAGCGGTTGCACTGGCGATGCCGATGAGTGAAGCCAGAAAATATCTTCGTACTTCAATGATCAATTCTGTCTTGGAATGCGTACAGTACAATGAAGCGCACGACAACCAGGATCTAGCTTTCTATGAAATCTCGAAGCTCTATGCACAGGATGACAAGGAAGAAGAACGTCTCGCTGTTGTTCTGGATGGACAGCTGACGAATGATCCGTTGCACAAATTTGCTCAGCCTGGTGATTTCTATGCGATGAAGGGGATCCTCTTGGCATGGCTGAAGCAGTGCGGCTATACGGGAACCCGCATCCGTATCAAAGAAAATCAGAAAGATCTGATCCATTTCCACCCATATCGCAGCGCTGAGATCTATCTTGGCAAAGAATTCTTGGGCATCTTCGGTGAAGTGCATCCTGAGTATGCAAAGAAATTCGATCTTGGTCGGATTGCCTATGCCGAATTGAATATCGATCCTGTCCTGCATGGAACAGGTGCCCGCATCAAGTTTGAAGAGCTCAATAAATTCCAGTCAGTAGCGAGAGATATTTCCTTGGTCGTTAAGCGTGATGTACCGGCACAGAGCATTCTGGAAGCTATCCGCCGTAGCGGTGCCAAGATCGTATCTGATGTGCAGATCTTTGATGTCTATGAAGGGGAACATGTCGCTGCTGATCAGAAATCAGTTGCCCTGCATATTACCTATCAGGCAGATCATACGCTGAAGGATGATGAGATCAATGAGGCGCATAAAAAGATCCTGAACAGTCTGAAAGAAAAAGTAAAAGCTGAATTAAGAGCTTGATCCAATAGGTCCTCTGCTAAATAGCGGGGGATCTTTTTTTGGTATGCGGTGACTGTGCTCATTTCTTTTCGCGGCACAAAAGTATAAACTGGAATAAATAGGAGCTGCGTATGAAAGAACAATTGACAATGGAGAGTACGATCGGTGATGTATATAAGACAGCTATCGGTCATGATATTCTTGCGAAGATCTTAATGCAGAAGGGACTGCCTGAAGGGATGCTCACCAATCCGCTGCTTTCGCACCAGAAATTGAAGACGATTGCCCCGCTCACGAAAAAATTATTGGATGAGGAATTCTGGCATGCTTTTCTGCATCTCATCAATTCAGAAACAGAAGAACCGCTGACCGGCAAAGGAGAGATTGCAAAGAAATGGTGGAAAGAAGCTGTGTTCTATCAGATCTATCCGCGAACCTTTTTTGATGCAGATCATGATGGCATCGGTGATCTGAAAGGAATTGCAGGCAAGTTGGATTACTTAAAAGATCTTGGGGCCGATGCTCTGTGGCTTTCACCGATCTATGACAGTCCGATGGATGATAATGGCTATGATATCCGCGACTATCGTCGGATCAATCCGGAATTCGGGACAATGGAAGATTTTAAGATACTGCTGAAGGAAATCCATGCAAGAGGCATGAGACTGATCATGGACCTGGTCATCAATCATACAAGTGATGAACATCGCTGGTTCCAGGAAGCTTTGAAATCCCCGGACAGTCCTTATCGGAATTGTTATTTCTTTGCACCTCATTCAGAGCATGCGCCGAACAACTGGTCTTCTTTCTTTGCTCCGTCAGCATGGGATCAATATGGCGAAAACAAAGACTGGGCCCTGCATCTTTTCTCTAAAAAACAGATCGATCTGAATTGGGATGAACCGATGGTCAGACAGGGAGCAGAGATGATGGTCAATTGGTGGTTGGACCAGGGCGTGGATGGCTTCCGTTTAGATGTGATCAATTACACATCAAAGGATCCAGGCCTGCCGCATGGCGATGAATCCATAGGTGCTTTGATGGGATATACCGGCATTGAGCATTATTTCTATGGCCCGCATCTGCATGAATACCTGCATGAACTGAATGAAAAATGTTTTGCTCCCCATCAGGCGTTCTCGGTTGGCGAAACACCTGGTCTTGGCATGAAAATGTGCCAATTGATCACCGGTGAAGAAAGAAAAGAATTGGATATGGTCTTTTCCTTTGATCATCTGGAGACACCAGGACATGTCCGCTGGGATGATTATAAATATGACCTGAATTTCTATCGTGATTATATGATCGATTGGCTTTCGCATTATGGAAATCAGTGCTGGATGAGCCTGTTCTATAACAATCATGACAATCCGCGCATGGTGTCAAAGATTGATCCGGCAGGAAAGTATACAAAAGAGATCGAGGGACTGCTGGCAGTAATGCAGTTTACGCTGCGAGGAACGCCTTTCATTTTCCAGGGAGATGAAATGGGCCTGACGGATCTGGATTTTCATGATATGTCAGAGATCCATGATGTGGAATCTGTCAATTATGAGAAACAGCTGCGGGCACAGGGAAAAAGCGCTGCTGAAGCATGGCAGACGATCAAAGCCGGGACGAGAGATCATGTGCGGGCGATGCTGCCGTGGAATGAGCCGGACGTACCGGAACACCTGCGTCAGACGGTGCTTCCTGAGATTGCCCAGATCTATCATGATCTGATTGCTCTGCGGAAAGAACATCCAGCTCTTATCTATGGTGAATTCAAAGTGCTGAATCGGCATCATGATCGTTTTGTCTATGAACGAAAGAATGAGGAAGAAGACTTTATCATTGACTGCAGTCTGACCGAAAAGAAGATGTCTCCTTATAATACAGATGCTTCTTATGAACTGATCTATCCAAAGAGGCTCTATGGTACATCGTTAGGTCCCTATGGTGCTCGGATCTGGAAGAAGGTAAAATAAGCATGATAAGAAAATTGATCTTCCAGGAGAATTCTCTATGATCTTCCGCGATGCAATGCATTCATTATTAAAGGATCGTACCAAAGCATTTTTCTATTGGCTGATCCTAGTGCTGACGACTGTATTTATCTGTATGTTCTTCAGTATCTCGACCAGCGATCCTTCGGTGGATCCGCTGCACAACTCAGATAACAAGATCACGATCGTGACGGCACTTGTCTTAGTCCTCTGCAGTATTGATATCCTGTTTGCCAATGAATACTATGTGAAACTGAAATCCAAAGAATTGGCAGTGCGCTTATTATGCGGTGCTAAATTTACGCAGACATCTGCGTTTCTGCTGTATCAGACAGTTATGCTTCTTCTGCTGGCAATTCCCTGCGGAATCCTGCTTGCATGCATGCTTCTGCCTTTGGCCAATCAAGTCATGATGGCACAGGCATCCGGCTTTCTGATCACCATGAATGCTCAGGCGATCCTGCAGTCTGCTGTCGTGATCCTGTATGTTGTTTTCTGGATCGTTCTGCTGAACTTCAGCTTTGCCTATCGCAACAGTGTCGGCCAATTGATGAATCCAAGTACAGTCACAATGAATGAGACCAGTGCTTCTGTCGGCATGCCGTCGGTGATCAAGATTCCGTCATGGGTCGAACATACCTTCTGGATCCTGCTGTTCTTTGTGCCGGCAGCGGTCTTTTATATCAAGCAGGAATACATTCCTTTGGCTGCCTTTGTCGGGGCTGCGGGCATCTATGGCATTCTGACAAAGAAAATGAAGCCAGTCTTGAATTCCTGGATCAGAAAAAGAGAAACAGATCATCCGCTCCGACTTGCGTCAATAGGTATGTTCAGAAAAGATCTTTATATTCTGCGCTTCAATATTATTCTGTTCATTGTCAGTGCAACGATCTTGGCAGCCCTGCTGGCAGCTGCGATGGATCAACCGATTGCGATGATGACAATATTTGTTTCCTATCTGCTGATGACATTCATGCAGGCGATGGCCTTGATGTTCCGCTTTGGCAGTGAGATCAGTACGCGGTGCACAGACTATCGGATCCTTCGGTACAATGGCTGTACATCGCATGACTGCCGAACGGTCATGAAACAAGAAGTAAGGATGGTGTACGGTGCAGTACTGCTGGCTGCATTGTTCTATATCTCAAATATCCTGATCTCCTATACGATCCATGGATCTCTGACGTGGCATATGACTGTTCTGATGATCCTGACAGTTCTGCTTGCACTGCTGTTTGGCAGTCTTTTGAATCAGATCATGTACCGCCGTCTGATTGAAGAATCTCAAGCGATTCAGAAAAATGAGTGATAAAAAGGAGCTCTCAATGAGAGCTCCTTCTGCATACATGCCGATCGATCTTTTTCTTTTTCCAGAAAGCAGACAAGGCAAGCATGACAGCAGTTGCCAAGGAAACATTCATGCTGATCTTGCGGATCCATGTGTTTTCATACCAGCATACATAGGTGCCTGAACCGATATTGTCACAGGCGACCATGCCGTCATATGTTTTATATGTATTGATGTATTCAGTGCTTCCGTCATCGTTTACGCGGGCGACCTGATATCCCTTGTAGTATGTCAGCGGAAGAACAAAAGAAGATGTTGTTTCATCGCTGACTTCAAAGACCATCTTAGTGCCGGTCTTTGTATAGCTGATATCTAAGGCTGTTTCGGTATCATCTTTGATCGTAGTCCCATAGGTACGATAGTCTGGAGCATTCTGCGGCAGATAGTCAGCACCGGCCAATTCAACGCGGATATATGTTGCTTTGTAGCAAGGGTCAATGATTGCACCATTCAGAATATCGCTCCACGTCATGGCAGATGTCATGCCGAAGGTACGTGAGAAGACAGGTACAACGTGATATATGCCTTCGCCGATCAAACATACAAGAATAATCGGTGCAAACCAATTTTTTGAACATAGAGCGAAGATGCCATACGCTGAAGGAACCGCTAAGCACAGCATGGCGATCGTGCTTAAGCGCCAAGGAAACTGCATGAAGCGCAGAAACGTCAGACTGCTCCAGGGAATGATATTGGTGGGCAGCAGCATGGCGATATAGCCGATGATGCACAGTGTCAGTACAAAAGGATGCTCCTTTTTTTTGTGGTCCAAAAGGAGGAACAGCAGCGGTGCAAAAGTCAGAAACCATCCGACATTCATGGTCATCGTGTTTTCCGGTGTCAGATTATAGCCGCTCATGCCAAAGACTGTTTTATTGACAAAGAACTGCCATAGATGCATGGCTCCGGCACCAAGGTCTGTACCATAGTTCAATACATATTTCTGCGATAGAAGCTGTTCAATCATAGGAAGAGTAAAGAAGGCAGTCAGCAGAAAGGCTGTACCGACTCCTTTGCACAGTGCCAGGAAGATTTCTTTTGTTAGTTCTTTGATCTTTACAGCAAATAAAATGATGCAGAGAAGGACACCCATGAGGAAAGTCAGATCATGTGACAGGGCAAGCCCGGTAAGACCGATGGCAAGCATGTGCCATTTTTTATCTTTCTGCCAAAGAATGACGTAGAGCCCTTCCAGCAGCATCGGCAGGAACATCATGGCAAACACTTCGCCGAGAGCGCCGCGTACATAGATGTCGGTAATGCGGTAGTTGGCAAAGATATAGGCTGCTGAAGCAAGCCAGGAAAGAGACCGTTTCTGTGAGATCTTCATGGACAGATGCCACATAGCATAGGCACTGATAAAAGAAGCGGCCATAACAGATGCTTTGTAGCAGATGGTCAAAGGTACCCCAGTTAAGTGCAGCAGAGCTGCAGGAATCAGCAGAACATCGGAATAGAACAGCGGACTGCTGTAGCCGAAGCCATAATTCTCATAGGGATAGATGGCAGGAAACCAATTGCCTTCACTGATGGAACGTGACAGCTGTTCAATGCGAGAGACATGAAAGAAAGTATCATGCTCGATCGGCAATAGATCCATGCCAAGATACGGGATCATCAGTACAGCTGTGATCCCCAGAAGAAAGAGAAGATCCAGCCAATGTTCCTTTATAAATATTTTCATCCAAAGTACCAGCTTCCAAACCACTCCATGGATTTAATATAAGGCAGGGTCGTACCAAAGCCGGCAGTAGAAGGCAGAAAGGCCAAAAAGAGAATGATATAGGTCAGCAGGAACAGAAGAATGAATCGCTTTCCCCATTTTTTATCCATGATCCGGGAGAAGAGAAAGACGATTGCAAAAATCAGAAAACAGCTGGCTGGATAGAAGTGATAGGCAAAGACACAGCGGGTAATGATGAGCCAAGGCATCAGGGCCGTTAAGTATCCGACTAAGATGACCCAAGCTTCGCGATTGCGATGGCTGATCAGTTCTGTTCCGCAGGCCATAAAACCTATGATTCCGCCCCATGTCAGCAATGGATTGGAATAGCACGAGATGCTGTGCAGAAGACCGTTCGCATCAGTGGAAAAATTGTACCAGATCGGTCTGGCGTCGACGATCCATTGATACCAGACAGAAGAATACGGATGGGTCGCTTTCAGATTGATGTGATAATTGTACATATACATATTCTGCGACCATACATTGGCAATGGACCAGGTATCTGTTTTCCAGACACGGTCAGGCAGATAGGTCAGCCAATAGATAACAATCGGTACAGCGATAAAGAAGAGTAAGCATAGACCGATCGTGATCCAGAACTTTTTTCCGAAGAAATCACGGATCATCATTGCTTCATGTGCCTGGCCATCGGTCAGCTCATCAAGATGCCGCAGCGCTTTCCTTGCTTGCATGTATTCATACAGTCTGCGGAACAGATTGGCAAACAGCAGGATCGCTAAGCCGACGGCAGAATAGCAGGCCGTCCATTTGGTGGAAATGGCAATGCCCATCGCGATGCCGCAGAACAGCAATGTCTTCAGTGTCTTTTTCAGTGAGGTATCATAGAAGCTCGTATAGTAATACTTGATCATAAAATAGAACATCAGCAGAATGAAGAAGATGCTGAAGGGCTCTAACGTACCAATGCGGGAAGTCGTAAGATGCATGAAGTCACAGGCGCAGAGCAGAGCAGCCATGGCTGCTAAGCTTCGTTTTCTGAATAAGAGCTTAGCAATAGCGTAGATCAGCGGGATGATCAGGACACCGGTAATGGCCCCAGGCAGCCGCCAGGCAAGAGGATTCATGCCGAACAGCTTAATGGACAGGGCAATCAGATTGGTGCCGAATAATGGATGCACGGTGGCATACATAATATGTCCGGTGCTGATCTCACTGGCGTTGCGCGGGTGATAGATCTCATCAAAGTATGCTTGATCATAATATGTCGGATGCAGGATCAGCGTATCCTGTTCATCGATCAGCATAGAAGCTGGATATGAAGAATCAGCATAGTCGTCCTGATAGACCTTGACTGGCAGAAAGCCATCCGAAGCTGCATTGCGGAAACCAATCTCGGTCAGAGTATTTGTCTTTGAAACAGCATGGATCTTGATATAGCGGAAGTTCCATGTTCCTTCCGTGATGGTGTATTCATAGATCGATCCAGAAGAGAGAGTCGCAAGATCTTCCCAATTGGCACCATCATTGGAACCGGCAAAGCTCATGCCGGAAGTTCCAGAAAGATAGTCTGGATTGATGCTGTCATCGCCATCGCTGTAGATGGTATAGATCGCACTGAAATCAGTATCATCAGTGAGCTCCAGGATCACATCCTGTGTGCCGCTGGAACTGCTTGGCTGCCAGGTGGATACAGGAAAGACAGTGGATCCCAGCTGCCAAAAGGAAACAATAGCATAGGGGACGGCAATCAGACAGATCAGGAACCAGTCCTTGATGTGCAATTTCTGAAATGTACGCGAAGGTGTTACAAAAGAAAGTGAACTTTCTTTCTGCAGCGGTTCTTTTTCTGTGCGCTTGGGCAGAAAGTGAAAGATGAGGCAGAGAATGGCAATGGCCGATAGGCTGACCAATAAGATGATCAGCAGTTCACTGTCCTGGAAAATATGCAAGCTTAGTTCTGACATGGAATGACCTCTTTGTATCCATTATATATAAGAATGAAGGGATTAAAAACCTAAATAAAATTGTTTTAGCACTCCTATTGACAGAGTGATAGAAGTGCATATAATAACTATTGTTAGCAGTCCAAAAAAGTGAGTGCTAAAAACAAATATAGGAGGCATGAAATGTTAAGACCATTACATGATTATGTAGTACTCGAAAAGATCAAAGAAGAAGAAAAGACACAGAGCGGAATCATTCTGTCGACCAAAGAGGCAAAGGATGAACCTAGTCATGGTACCGTCATTGCGGTAGGACCTGGCAAGAATGAAGATGGTGTTCTTGTTAAGATCGATCTGAAAAAAGGACAGACAGTAATTTATAAGAAGTATTCTGGAACTGAAGTAAAAGAAGGCAAGAAGGAGTACCTGCTGATCAAGGCAGAAGACATTCTTGCAGTTGTTGAATAAGAAAGAAGGATAAGAAGAAATGGCAAAGCAGATCAAGTATTCTAATGATGCCCGCGTAGGCATGCTGAATGGTGTCAACAAGCTGGCAGATGCAGTCAAGATCACATTGGGACCAAAGGGAAGAAACGTTGTTTTGGAAAAGAGCTATGGCTCACCGATGATTACCAATGATGGTGTGACGATTGCTAAGGAAATTGAATTGGAAGATAAGTTTGAGAACATGGGTGCAAAGCTGGTCTATGAAGCAGCGAACAACACCAATGAAGTTGCTGGTGATGGTACAACGACCGCAACGATTCTGACCCAGGCTATGATCACAGCAGGTCTGAAGGCAGTTGATAAGGGAGCCAACCCTGTACTGATGAGAGAAGGTATGGACAAGGCTTCTCATGCAGTGGCAGAAAAGCTTTTAGAGAAGTCTCATAAAGTGAAGACAAATGATGATGTCAAGAACATTGCTACAATCTCATCCGGCAGTGAAGAGATTGGCTCTATTATTGCAGATGCAATGTCCAAGGTCGGCAATGACGGTGTCATCAATGTAGATGAATCCCGTTCTTTTGAAACAAATCTGGAGATGACGGAAGGTCTGCAGTACGACAAGGGCTATGTATCTCCATACATGGTCACAGATCATGATAAGAATGAAGTTGTATTGGAAAATCCTCTGGTCATGGTAACTGATCAGAAGATCAATACGATCCAAGATATTCTTCCTGTGCTGGAAGAAGTTGTCAAAGCCAATAAGGCTCTGATGATCATTGCTGATGATTTCGATAATGAAGTCATGTCTACTTTGATCATCAACAAGCTGAGAGGCACATTCAATGTGGTTGCCACAAAGGCTCCTGGCTTCGGCGACAATGCCAAAGCGCAGCTGAATGATATTGCTGTGATGACTGGCGCAAAGTTCTTTGCAAAGGATCTCAGCATGAATTTAGCTGATATGAAGGTTGCAGATCTTGGCTCTGCTAAGAAAATCATTGTCGGTAAGGATAAGACAACGATCATTGATGGCGATGGAAGCAAGAAGGCTGTAGCTGCCAGAGTCAGTGAACTGAAGACATTGATTGAAAATACAAAGTCTGACTATGACAAGAAGAAGCTTGAAGAAAGACTTGGCAAACTGACAAATGGAGTTGCTCTGATCAAGGTCGGTGCAACAACTGAAACAGAATTGAAAGATAAGAAACTGAGAATTGAAGATGCACTGAATGCTACCAAAGCAGCTGTTGCTGAAGGTGTTGTCACCGGCGGCGGATTAGCTTTGATCCAGGCATACAGAGATACACGCGATACTGTTAAGAGCGATGTTGTTGATGAACAGCGCGGCATCAATGTTGTACTGGAAGCATTGAAAGAACCAATCCAGCAGATTGCTGAAAATGCAGGCTTTGATGGTTCTGAAATATTGGAACAGCAGCTTGCTCAGAAAGAGAACATTGGCTTCAATGCCAAGACTGGTGAATGGGTCGATATGTTCAAGAAAGGCATTATTGATCCTACCAAAGTAACACGTTCTGCTCTGCTGAATGCGGCCAGCATCTCAGGCCTCTTCATCACAACGGAAGCAGCTGTTGCCGAGATTCCAAGCAAGGAACCGGCTGCACCTGCACCAATGCCTCAGTATTGATCTGAAAGGTCAGAATAACTGCACCCTTGCGGTGCAGTTTTCTTTTGCGCCTAGTAAAAAGTAGGCAATTCAAGTAGAATAGGTATGTTTCTTTAAAGGAGTCTGCATGATATTCATGATTCTAGGTTTTATTGCCATGATCTTTCTGTCGGAAGGACTTGGCCGATGGCTGCTGAAGTTCTTAAAATATGAACCTGAGTATGCAATGTATGCTGCACCATATGGCGCTGCTTTGCTTTTCTGTGCACTGTCGATACTTTATATCCCCATTATTGTTCTGCATGGTTCTTTCGGCATGATCATGATCGTTACCATGATCATTGTTGCATTGGCGGTAATTCCGCTGATGCGGACATTGAAAGAAACATGGCATATTTTATTCCGTGCCAGGACTTTGTATATTATTCTGGCCGTCCTGCTGATCAGCGGTATGTTCCTGAAATATGGCCTGAATGATATGGTGCAGGACAGTGAACTGCTGAATATGGCTTCTTATGTGGGCATGAAATCACTGACACTGACTTCTTCCCCATTGCAGGGATATCCTTTGGCTGGCAGTGTCATCTATTGGTTTGCCGGCATGGACCATCAGGATGTTGTATTGTTCCTGAGCTTATATGCTTCTGCTATCGGCATGATGATGTCGCTGAATTTCATTGACAGCTTTCAGCTGCCGAATCCTTGGTTCCGCTTTACGCTGATTTTCTTTTCTCTGTTCTACTGTACTTTCTATTCATGGAAGATCGTCGGTGCATTTCATGGTGACAACTGGCGCCTGTATTTTACTGCCTTGGCCATCTATACGGCATATCGATGGCTGAAGACGGGAAAAGAAAACATCAAATATCTTCTGCCGATCGTTCTTGGGGCTGGACTCTTCGTTGATCAGGGGTATCTGATGATTGCCATTGAGATCATCTACTGCTTGGCTGTTTTCCTGTTCCATGAGGAAAAGATCCGTGCCTTGTTTGATCTGACAACCTTTCTGATGCCGGTCGTTTTCTATCTGTTCTTCTGGATCGTATCGCGGAGCTTCTTTGGCGCAGTTGTCTTCGGCATCGTATGCCTCATCTATTATATGAAGCGCAGCAAACGAAAAATGTATCATAAATTGATCCAGATCGAAGATTTTATGATTGCGTATGATCGGCAGATCTTCTATGTGATCATCCCTGTGATCTTTCTTGTCGGTACCTTTATTCTGCGTTTCTTTATTGCCGGATACGGTATTGAGTATGGCTATTATATCAGCTATTTTTCACATCGTACGGTCGCTGGTTTTCTGTTTCCGCGCGGCAACTATATCGATATGATCATGGATGTGTGGAGATGGGCTGGGGTCATTGTGTTTGCCTGCAAGGCATTCACCAAAGAAGACCGCATGATCCGGGAACTTACCATATGTATGCTTGTTTTCTTCGTCAATCCATTATGCATGGGCATGCTGACACAGATCACCGGACTGGAGACATATGCATGTGCATTTGAGATCCTGTTCAATCCTTTCACAGATATTCTCGTGTTCATTGCTATTTATCAATTGTTTGAATGGACGGTCATTGGACAGTGGGTGCTGGAGCTCTGCCTCGTCTTTGCAACCTTGTTCGGGCATATCGCCAGCTATACGAATCTTCCGATGGGACTGTACAGCGATCTCATTCATCCTGGTGAGACCGTCAATGAGGTCGAAACGAAATGAATATCTATGATTGGGACAATACGATCTATCAAGGCGACAGTACCGCAGACTTTGTCCTATGGCTGTATGTGCATCGGCCGCTGACCATGCTTTCTATATTCCGAACAGCAGGATGCGGTATTTTGTATGGTCTGCATCTGATGGAAAAACTGACATTTAAACAGAATCTTTATCATATGTTCGTCTATGTAAAAGACATAGACAGAACAGCAGATGATTTTGTGGACAGTCATATGGATCATGTAAAAGATTGGTATCTGCAGCAGCAGAAAAAAGATGATATGGTCATTTCTGCTTCACCTGAGTTTATGATTCGACGGTTCTGTGCAAAGCTTGGCATAGTCAATATCTTGGCTTCGCAGGTCGATCCAAAGACCGGAAGATATACAGGCGTGAACTGTCATGGGAAAGAAAAAGTCAGAAGACTGCAGAAAATTGAGAAGAATGCAGATATTGATGAGTTCTACAGTGATTCAATGAGTGATGCTCCTTTGGCCGCACTGGCCAAAAAAGCATATTTAGTAAAAGGAGACCAGCGGCGGGAATGGCCGCAGAAATGAGGCAGTAAAATGAATGAAAATTATGATGCAGTAATTATCGGCGGGGGGATCGGCGGCTTGATGTGCGCTTATCGTCTGATGGAAAAGAGAGAGGATCTTCATGTGCTGATCCTGGAAAGAGGAAAGAAGCTGGAGGAGAGGAACTGTCCGATCCTGAGCGGAAAGGTCAAGCAGTGCATCAAGTGCAAACCATGTGCCATTATGGAAGGCATGGCAGGGGCAGGGGCTTTCTCAGATGGAAAATATAATATTACGACCGAATACGGCGGCTGGCTGCCTTCGGTCATGGATGCCAAAGAAGTGCTGAACTATATTCACCAGGCAGATGACATCTTGGTCAAGTATGGGGCAGATAAAGAAATATATCATCCTAATGATGAACTCAAGACACTGTGTCTGCAGCATGATCTGCATATGCAGCAGGCAGAAGTCAAACATCTGGGAACGGATGCCAACTATACGACCATGCTGAACTTTATTCATTCTTTGGATGGCAAAGTAGATATAGAAACAGAAGCCATTGCAGAGGATGTGGATAAGGACAGCCATGAGGTCTTCTTTACACAGAAAGGTGAGAAGAAAACGGTCCATGGCGATACGATCATCTTTGCGGTCGGCCGTGTCGGCAATGGCATGTTTGAAAAGTGGTGCAATAAGTATCAGATCAAGCGCACTAATAATCAGGTAGATATCGGTGTCAGAGTCGAGCTCCCATACGAGATCTGGGAAAACTTCTCCAAAAAGATCTATGAGCCGAAGATCTATTTCAAAAATGGCCATTACGGCGATCGTACCAGAATGTTCTGCTTTAATGAACGAGGGTACGTTGTGACCGAAAATTCTGATGGCGTACTTACCGTAAACGGACACTCTTATAAAGATAAAGCCAAGCAGTCCAACAACAGCAACTTTGCATTGCTGTCTTCTACTTTCTTTACGGAACCATTTGATCAGCCAGTCGAGTATGCAAGATATATTGCTTCCTTGGCCAATAAGATCTCAGGAGGCTCTGTTTTGATCCAGCGCTTAGGCGATCTGGAAAAAGGACAGCGGACAACGGTATCCCGTTTAGCCCAGTCCTCTGTCAGGCCGACGCTCAGTGCAGTACCAGGAGATCTTTCTCTCTGCATGCCGAAGCGGCAGCTGGACAACATTATTGAGACCTTGCATGCCTTGGATGCGGTCGCACCAGGAACCGCCAATGAAGATACGCTTCTGTATGGCATTGAATGCAAATACTACAGTGCTCGTCCGGAAGCTAAGGACTTTGAACTGACAGCTGCTAAGGGCATCTATGCCTTGGGAGATGGGGCAGGCTTTACCAGATCATTGGCGCAGGCCGCGGCCAATGGCCTGATCGTAGCTGATATCCTTGCAAAGAAGTAACAAAAAAAACAGATTTCTGCTTTTGCAGAGACCTGCTTTTTTGTTGGAATCATAATTATTTCTTTGCTGCAAGCTGTGCCTGAACCGCAGTCAGAGCAACAACACCGACTATATCTTCCCAGAAGCATCCTCTGGACAGATCATTGACTGGGGCTGCAAGTCCCTGCAGCATTGGGCCGTAAGCTTCTGCTTTGCCAAGTCTCTGAACAAGCTTGTAGCCGATATTTCCGGCATCGATGTTCGGGAAGATCAGGACATTTGCTTTGCCGGCAACGGTAGAACCCGGTGCCTTGAGAGCAGCGACTGTAGGATCCAAAGCAGCATCCAGCTGCAATTCGCCATCACAGTCCAAAGAAGGATATTCACTCTTTGCGGCGGTCACTGCACCGACAACTTTATCAACCAAAGCATGTTTTGCAGATCCCTTTGTAGAATGGGAAAGGAAAGCAACTCTTGCATGTTTGCCGACCAAAGCTTCAAAGGATTCCGCTGAATCAGAAGCAATCGCAGCCAGCTGCTCAGAATCAGGATCCTGATTCAATGCACAGTCAGCGAAAACAAAGGTTCCGTTCTCACCATATTGACAATTCGGTACATCTAAGACAAAGAAGCCGGAAGCCAGTTTCTTGCCTGGCGCTGTCTTCAGGATCTGCAGAGCAGGTCTTAAGGTATTTGCGGTAGAATGGCAGGCACCGGAAACTAAGCCGTCAGCGTCGCCGTTCTTGACCATGATCACTCCGAACATGGTCTTATCTTTGAGCAGAGTTTCTCTCGCAAGTTCAGGTGTCATGCCTTTTTTCGCACGAAGCTCTGTCAGCAGAGCAACATACGCATCAAGCTTTTCTGCTTTTTCCGGATCAACAACTGTGACACCGTCTAAAGATACACCGTATTTTGCAGCATCCGCCTTGACTGTATCTGCATTTCCCAGCAGGATCAGCTTTGCTGTTTTTTCTTCAGCTACCTTAGCAGCGGCACGGATCGTTCTCTCATCTTCTGTTTCAGGCAGGACGATCGTCTTCAGATCCTGCTTTGCTTTTTCTTTGATTCCTTCAATAAATGACATAAAATGAATCTCCTCCTATCATCTTCATCAAAACTTTACACCTTTCCCGTTCTAAATTCCATTGATTATGACGAAATGTGTACCGGTTTACAAGAAGTCGTGCATTTTATTGTACTTTTAGTACTCACAATGAATCAATAATGCACCTGAATGAATGCTATAATATTTCATATTAGGAGAGAATATGGCTCAATATACATTGAAAAATGATTTGGTCACCGTGGTGATCGATGAACATGCATCAGAGATCCACAGCTTCAGGGACAATCAGACCGGTATTGAATATATGTGGCAGGGAGATCCAAAGTATTGGACAGGGAGAAACCCGACATTGTTCCCGATTGTCGGCTCAACTTGGGACAAGAAACTGCATATTCATGGCAAAGAATATGATATTGGAAATCATGGCTTTGCGCGGCACAGTGATTTTATATGTATGGAACATGATGATGCTCATCTTGTTATGGAATTGACTGATAATGAAGAAACAAGAAAGCAGTATCCATTTGCTTTTCAGATGGATATTCATTACACGCTGAAAGGCAGAGAGCTGCAGATCCAGTATGAGATCTCCAATACCAATGATGAAGATATGCCATTCAGCTTTGGCCTTCATCCAGCTTTCAATTGCCCGCTGGATCCAAAGAAGAAATTTGAAGACTGCAAGATCTCTTTCAATGCACCGGAGAATGTTTCATTGCTCAATGGGCAGATGGCTGATACAAAAGACATCCCGCTGAATCGCGATGATCTGAAAAAAACGATCATTATTGCTTCACCAAAAAGCACTGAAGTTTCTTTGGGCGATGAAGAGCACAGCGTGACGCTGCATTACGAAGGCTATGAATGGATCGCTTTCTGGAGCCCGGAAGCACCATTCGTCTGCTTGGAACCATGGCATGGGCATGGCGATTTCAGCAAAGTCGAAGTTCCGTTTGAACAGAGAGAAGGAACTGTTATTTTGGCACCGCATACAAAGTGGACATCGGATTATGCAATCCGTGTCAAATAAGGAGAGGGAAAATGTTCAATACAATTATCAAACAGAATTACGATGAAGTAAGCAGTGAAGCATTTAAAATCATGAAGGAAGTAGTCACCGGAAAGAAGAATGCAGTTTTAGGCCTTGCTACAGGATCATCTCCTGTAGGTATGTACAAGAAAATGATCGCTGATCATAATTCGAACGGCACTTCTTATAAGGACTGCCTGACATTTAACTTGGATGAGTATGTCGGTCTGCCGAAATCTCATGACCAGAGCTATTACACATTCATGCATGAGAATCTTTTCTCCGGCATTGATGTTCCGGAAGAGAATATTCATATTCCAGATGGCAGTGCCGCAGATGAAAAACAGGCATGCATTGACTATGAGACAGAGCTGAAGAAGCATACAGTAGATATTCAGATCTTAGGCATCGGCTCAGACGGTCATATTGCTTTCAATGAGCCAGGTTGCCCTTTTACATCAGAAACACATCTGATGGATCTGACGGAACAGACAAGAAAAGACAATGCAAGATTCTTTGATGGCGATATTGATGAGGTCCCTACGAAAGCAATCACACAGGGACTGGCTTCCATTATGAGAGCTTCCAAAATTGTTCTGATTGCTACCGGTGCCAATAAAGCAGAGGCTGTCTACAATATGATCCATGGACCAAAGACAGAATCCTGCCCAGCTTCTATTCTGCAGGATCATAAAGACGTTACAGTGATCCTGGATGAAGCAGCAGCTTCTAAGCTCTGAGCATAATCATTGCCAGGGACATCGGCCTATGACATACTGAGGTCACAGGAGGTATATGAAAATGGATATTATTAAAAATGCAGCAGATTATGATGCAGTATTAAAGGATAACAAGTCAGTATTTGTTGATTTCTATGCAGATTGGTGCGGTCCATGCAAAATGGCAGGACCGGTCGTTGAAGCATTATCTCAAATACATACAGGAGTGAAATTCATCAAAGTAAACGTTGATGAATGTCCGGATATTGCATCCCGCTATGGCATTATGTCGATTCCAACGATGATTGCCTTCAAAAATGGCGAGCAGGCAGCGACTTCGCTTGGCTTCAAGCCGAAAGAAGAATTGGAACAGATCGTCAAAGCAGCAGAATAAGCAGCGCAGCCAAGGCCTGAAATAAGGTCTTGGTTTTTTTATGCCCTGATGGTTTAGAGACTGTAAACAAAATGTTTAAAAAAGTATTGCAATGCGAACTTCTTTTTGGCATAATGTTCTAGGTTTTATAAAAAGTTATAAAAAGTTTACTTTTACCAAACAGGAGAGAGAGGCACAGATGATCGATATTGGCCATCGGATCAATCAGCTCAGGATCAAGAATGATCTGACTTTAGAAGAATTGGCTTCACGAACAGAATTGACAAAGGGCTTTCTGTCGCAGCTGGAAAGAAATCTGACGGCGCCGTCACTGCAGACACTGGAAGATATTGCGGAGGCTTTAGGCACTACAATGTCAAAATTCTTTGCGGAAGATACGGATGAGAAGGTCGTCTTTACGCCGAATGATGCCTTTGATGATGAACAGGACGGCTATACGCTGCATTGGATCGTACCGAATGCACAGAAGAATTCGATGGAACCAGTCATTCTGGAACTCAGTCCAGGTGCAAGTTCGAAAGAGATTGCACCGCATGAAGGAGAGGAACTTGGCTATGTCCTCAATGGACGCATTGTTCTGATCCGTGAATCCAATCGCAAAGGACTGCCTCTGAAAAAGGGAGATACGTTCTATATCAAGGGCAATGAATCGCATCACTTAGAAAATCGTTCACAGAAAGGTGCTGCTGTGCTGTGGATCAGCACACCGCCGGAGTTCTGAACCAGGAATAGGGAGAAATGAAATGGCAAAGAAATTGATCGAGATCAAAAATATCGTTAAGACATTTGACAAACAGGTCGTTTTAAAGGGCATCTCTTTGGATATCATGGAGAATGAATTTGTTACCCTGCTGGGACCCTCGGGATGCGGCAAAACGACATTGCTGCGGATCATTGCCGGCTTCTTGGAAGCTACCGAAGGACATGTCATTATGGATGGCGAAGATATCGCATCTATTCCAGCATACAAAAGAGATGTCAATACAGTCTTCCAGCATTACGCACTGTTCCCGCATCTGGATGTCTATGACAATATTGCCTTTGGCCTGAACATCAAGAAAGAGCCGAAAGATATCATTAATCAGAAAGTAACACGTATGATTGCATTGGTAGGCTTGGAAGGATTTGAGCATAAGGATGTGACACTGCTTTCCGGCGGTCAGCAGCAGAGAGTCGCCATTGCCCGTGCACTTGTCAATGAACCGAAAGTACTGCTGCTGGATGAATCACTTTCCGCTCTGGATAAGAATTTAAGAAAAGAAATGCAGCTGGAGCTGAAAGAGATCCAGCGTGAAGTAGGCATTACATTCATCTTTGTGACGCACGATCAGGAAGAAGCCCTGACCATGTCAGACAAGATCGTCATTATGAAAGATGGTGATATTGAACAGGTCGGAACGCCAGCCGATGTCTACAATGAACCAGTGAATGAATACTGTGCCCGCTTCATCGGTGATTCCAATATCATTGATGGCTTTATGAAAAAAGATAATCTTGTCTCTTTCGATGATGAAGAGTATCAGTGCACGGATTATGGTTTTGCCGAAGATGAACCAGTCGATATTATGATCAGACCGGAGGACATTGATCTGGTCGCAAGGAACCGGGGCCTGCTGAATGGCGAAGTCAAGTCTTCTTTGTTCAAAGGCATGCACTATGAGATCATGGCAGAAACATCTTCAGGAACATCAAAGACGGTCATGATGCATGTGACGGGCGAACATGACGTTGTCAATAAAGAGGCACATGAAAGGCTTAGTGCTTCTTCCTTCATGATGGATCTGGAAGATGTTGTCAATCTGAATGACAGCGAAGTCATTGCCAGAGCCAATGCTCAGGCTTGGACAGATGAAAACGAAGATGTCTCGCTGACCGACATAGAATATGATGTAAAAGAAGAAGTCGGTGTTTATGACTGTACGATTGGGACTTCCAATGGCACAAAGATCACGATCAAGATCAATGTCGTCAAGCCTCGAGCAGTAGAAGATACTGATAATGAAGAATCGATCCAGGCCTTTGATTTCTTTCGCACAGTTGATGAGATCAAAGAATCAGTGGCTTTAGATACAGATCTGATCCGCTGGGCCGATGCTTACGCATGGTCAACAGAAGATGACTCCAGAGTTGAGATCTGGGATGTGAAATATGATTTTGATGATCAGAATATTACCGAGGGACTGTATCCTATTACCTTCAGCACGCAGGGACGTGAGCTGAAGATCGAAACAACAGATAAGCATGAAGTTGGCGAAAGGATTGGTCTGCAGTGGCATCCGGAAGACATTCATGTCATGAAGAAGATGGGGTGAGGATATGAAATCTTTTGCAAAACTGACCATACCTTATCTGATATGGATGACGGTCATGATCATTGTGCCGATGCTGATGATCGTGCTCTATGCTGTAACCGTACAAGGAAATGATGTTCTGACATTTCAATTCACCTTGGATAACTTTATTCGTTTTTTCCAGGATTCAATCTTTCCGACTGTCTTATGGCGATCATTGAAAATGGCCTTCTTTACAACATTGATATGCATTGCTGTCGGCTATCCAATGGCATATGTCATGGCAAAGCTGAAACCTCATAGTCAGGCAGTGATGGTGCTGTTAGTCACCCTGCCGATGTGGATCAACATGCTGGTCCGTACTTATGCATGGAAAGGCATCCTGTCGAACTTTAATGTTTCATCAGAATTCAGTGTCTATGTTGGCATGGTCTATAACTTCCTGCCGTTCATGATCCTGCAGATCTATACCTCGCTTTCCAAGATCGATGAGAATCTGATCATTGCTTCTCACGATCTAGGAGCCAATGATCGTGAGACATTCTTAAGAGTGATCCTGCCGCTGTCTTTGAGCGGGGTGATCTCGGGCATTACGTTAGTCTTCCTGCCGGCCGTATCCTCCTTCTTTATTCCAAAGCTGCTGGGGGGCGGACAGTATGTCCTGATTGGGAACCTGATCGAAGATTACTTTATTTCGACGGGCGACTGGAATTTCGGCTCAGCTATTTCTCTGATCATGGCAATCATTATTCTGATCTCCATGTACATCACAAAAAAGCTGGATAAAGAACCGGCGGAGGTGAATGAATGATAAAAAAGAAAAAACCGATCCTTTCCAGCATCTATATGTGGCTGGTGCTTGCCTTCTTCTATATTCCAATCGTTTATGTTGTCTTCTTTTCTTTCAACAGTTCAAAGTCACTTTCAAATTTTACGGGCTTTTCGCTGAAGTGGTATGAAGAAATGTTCTCCAATCGTTCCATTATGGAAGCCATCTTTGTGACGGTCGCTATTGCCGTCATTGCAACGGCCGTATCGACTATCGTTGGTACGATTACAGCTATCGGAATGTCAAAGTCAAAGAAGATCGTTAAAGAAGCGATCACTCAGACTAATAATCTGCCGATGCTGAATCCGGATATTGTTACCGCTATTGGGTTCATGCTGTTCTTTACATCGCTGCGCATCTCAACGGGATTTGTTACGATGCTGTTAGCTCATATTGCCTTCTGCATTCCTTATGTTATCCTGAGCATTATGCCTCGTCTGCGCAGATTGGATCCGAACATGGCCGAAGCAGCGATGGATCTTGGCTGTACGCCTTGGCAGGCAATGTGGCGAGTCATTATCCCGCAGATCAAGGGCGGCATTGTTGCCGGTGCCTTGGTCGCATTCTCCATGTCATTTGATGACTTTGTCATCTCATTGTTTACGACCGGTCCTGGTATTTCCAATATCTCGATCTATGTATATTCGAACGTCAAGCGTGTCAATCCGACCATCAATGCATTATCGGCCATCATTGTCTATGTAGTTACAGCAATCCTGATCATTGTGAATGTGATTCCAATGATCCGTGATAAGAGAAGGGGAAAAAATTATGAAGCACTTACAGAAAATCGTTAAAGTAGCACTTGGTTCCGCCATGATCGTATCTTTGTCTGCATGTTCCAGCACGAGCTCTGCTAAGAGCTCTGCATCAACGGAAACAGTTGATGCGAAAGAGCAGTTTGGCTGCAATGCCATCAATGTCTACAACGCAGGAGAGTATATTGATACAGATGTGCTTTCTGCCTTTGAAAAGCAGTACAATGCCAGAGTCAACTATGATACTTTTGATTCCAATGAAACAATGTATACAAAACTGCTGGGCGGAAGCAGCTATGATGTCATCATTCCTTCCGACTATATGATTGAGAGGATGATCTCTGAGAATATGCTGCAGCCTTTGAATCAGTCGCAGCAGACGAATGTCAAAGACTATGATCCTGCTGTTCTGAAAATGAGAGATTCTTATGATGAAGGCGGCAAGTATTCAGTACCTTACTTCTGGGGCTCTGTAGGACTTGTCTATAACAAGAAACTGGTCAGTGAAGAGGATATTCAGACGGAAGGATGGAATATTCTCAAGGATACAAAGTATAAGGGCAATATCTATTATTACGATTCACAGCGAGATGGTTTCATGGTCGCTTTCAAAGCTTTAGGCTATTCCATGAATACGGAAGATGAAACAGAGATCCAGTCTGCTTATAAATGGCTCAGAGATATGAATGATACGATGGCACCATCCTATGTGACGGATGAAGTCATTGACGGTATGGTCAATTCCCAGAAAGCCATTGCAATCATGTATTCCGGTGATGCGGCATATGTTCTCAATGAGAATGCAGATATGGGCTGGATCGAACCAGATCAGGGAACCAATATCTGGAGCGATTCCATGGTCATTCCAAGCAATGCCAGCTGCAGCGGCCTGGCTAATGAATTCATCAACTATATGGGAAGCTACGATGTGCAGCTGGCCAATACAGAAGCAGTAGGATATACATCTGTTAGAAGCGATGTAGCTGAAGAAATGACCGCTAAAGATGGTGATTACTATGAAAATGATGCATATACTGTCAGAAAAGACGGTTCAAAAGATGAAGTATTCCACTATAATGAAAAGCTGACAAAGGCTCTGTCAGATCTGTGGAACAAAGTAAAGGTACAATAACCGCAGTCAGGGAACGCCGAAAGAGGCGTTCCTTTGCTTTCTTTGTTGCATTTTTGCCCTGTTTTCGGTATACTAATTTAGCATGTTAAATGCAAGGTGGTTCCTTAGCCAAGTGGTAAGGCAACAGACTGCAACTCTGTGAGCGCCGGTCCGACTCCGGCAGGAACCTCCATCTATTTATGGGGATGTGGCGGAATCGGCAGACGCATCGGACTTAAAATCCGGTGGTAGCAATACCGTGTGGGTTCAAGTCCCATCGTCCCCACCATGATGAACTCAGCAGTCACGCATCTTGTTGCGTGATTTTTTGTTTCTCCTTGTCCCGGTATCTGCAGCCAAAAAAGCTGTCCCCTATGAAGAGACAGCCGAAGTACTATTCTCCGTTGATCTTGACCTTGTTCCAGAGATCCGAGAGTTTCTGTACCAGTTTTTCGTTGTAGTGGAATGTTTCATCCTTTGCATAGCCCTCTCTTGGCGTGTAGGCGGAATTCTCAAAGTAATCGCCGTCTTCGCCGCTGAGATCCTCATAGACCTGCAGGTTCGGGGATGTATAGCCGACATAGGATGAATTGTCATAGGACGCATCATAGCTTTCAATATAGTTGATAAATGCATTGGCAAGGCCGGAACACTTGGCATTCTTCGGAATGACCATGGAATCCTGCCAGATATTTGTTCCCTGGTTCGGTTCAATGTATGCCATGTCTGAGTTTTCCGAGATGACATATGCAGCATCGCCGGAATACATCAGGGCAATTGCCATGTCACCATTGGCCATTGAATCAATCACTTCATCCGTAACATAGGCCGGCTTGACTGCCTTGTTCATATCAATCAGCCACTGATATGCCTGCTGGATTTCTCCTTCGTCATCGGTATTCATGGAGAACCCAAGTGCCTTGAAGGCTACCATGAAGGCATCGCGCTGGGAATCATACATGTATACCTGGCCTTTATAGTCCGTATCATGCAGGATATCCCATCCTTCTTTTTCAATGGTCTCTTTCTTGACGATCTGCGTATTGTAGACCAGTCCGACAGAGCCATGGAAGTACGGGGCCGCGTAGGTAAGATCCGGATCATAGCTCTTCTGCATTTCCACAACTTCCGGATCAAGATTGGCAAGATTGGGAATCGCACTCTTATCCAGCGGCTGCAGCATATCCTCTGAGATCATCCGTTCAATCATATAGTCTGATGGAACAATGATGTCATAGGCACTGCCGCCAAGCAGCTTGGTATACATGATTTCATTGGACTCAAAGGTATCGTAGTTGACCTTGGCCGTATACAGCTTTTCAAAGTTTGCCAGAACATCTTCACCGATATATTCACCGGCATTGTAGACATTGATGACATTGCACCCATAGAGTGCCTTGGCATCCTGAATTTCGGCATCATCACTCAATGTGGCAGTTGCACAGCCGGCAAGCGAAGAAGACAGGGCAAGAATCAGCGCCTTTTCAGGCAAGTTCCGCATTTTGAGCATGTTCTTTCTTCCTCCTTCTCTCCCGCACCATCGGTACGACATTCACCAGAATCAGCACTGCCGTGATGATATAGACAATCAGCGCAGACAGCGCATTGATCGTCGGGTTGATCCGTTTGACATTGGCATAGACATACATGGAAATATTGGAAACACCGGGACCTGATGTAAACAGTGAAATAACAAAGTCATCAAAGGACATCGTGAACGCAACCAGGGCACCGGAAACGATGCCTTCCTTGATCTGGGGAATGATG
>JAAYWN010000145.1 GCA_012516665.1 Erysipelotrichaceae bacterium | reverse complement strand
CAAAACAATAAATATTACTACATATCCATGCATAACTTAAAAGTGCCACAGATCCCATGAATACGGGATCTATGACACTTTTTGTTCGATTCAACTGTCAAACTCAGGAGAATATGACCCTGAGATAAACACTGTGTTCAATCGTATAAACAGTGAAGCCGGATTCATCCAATATTCCATACGTTTTTGGATGGCCTCCCTTTGGCAGTGAGATCGAACCTGGATTCAGCAGATAGATGCCATTGCGCTGCTCGGCCGTTGGAATATGCGTATGACCCGACAGAAATATATCATTCTGATTCAAAGGCGGCAGATGATCGGGACTGTAGATATGTCCATGGCTCATGAAGATATTCTGCCGGCCGAAAGGAATGACGTTATAGTCTGCCATGCAGGGAAAGCTGAGCACCATCTGATCGACTTCTGCTTCGCAGTTGCCGCGGACGGCAATGATCTTATCAGTGAAGGAATTCATGATCGGAATAACTTTCTTCGGTGCGTAAGCATCAGGCAGATCATTGCGCGGTCCATGATACAGAATATCTCCTAGGCATAAGATCCGATCTGGCTGGATCTCTTCGCATGCTTTCTGGAATGCTAAGGCACCGCTCAGATCTCCGTGAATATCAGAAACTACAGCATATTTCATAATGGTTTCTCCCAGACATATTTTATCAGTCAGGTCCTGAAAAACAATGTATAATAATTCTGTTCCGAAAAGACCGTGATCACGTGACATGGATCTTTGCATGAGGGAATATGCGTCATTATTTGATTTCATTGCATCCAGAAAATGGAGCGATAGGAGGAAAAGAGAATGTCAAATAACAAACAGAAAATTCAGCGGCTTACATTGGCGGCTTTTTTTGTGGCCATTGAGATCGCGATGGGCTTTACCCCCATCGGGTATATTCCGCTCGGCCCGTTGAGCATTACGACCATGCATCTGCCGGTGATCCTTGCCGGCATCCTGGCGGGACCGGCTTTTGGGGCAGGGATGGGACTTGTTTTCGGCATTACATCATTCCTGCATGCAACATTCTATCCAACGGCAACTTCTTTTGTCTTTACACCGTTTATAACGATCGGCGGGATCCAAGGGAATTTCTTCAGCCTGATCATCTGCTTTGTGCCGCGTATCTTCTTGGGATGGGCAAGCGGGGCAATGTACAATGCTTTAGCAAAGAAAATGAAGAACCATATTCTGGCTTCGATGATAACAGCAATCATCAATACACTGATCCATACGGCACTTGTATTGGGCGGCATCTATGTTTTCTTCGCCCCGGCCTACGGTCAGGCATTGGGAACTTCCACAGCCGGCGTCGCTGTCTTATTGCTTGGCGTCGTTCTGAATAATACAATATTAGAAGCAGTGCTGGCTGGAATTGCTGTGCCGGCACTGGTCAAAGCACTTCAGCCAAGTGCAGAAAGGATGGGCATCCATCATGTCACAGCAGGAGCATCAGAATAAATGTGCAGTTATCGGTGTCGCCGGAGGCATTGCAGCGTTTAAGATCTGTTCTCTGGTATCTCATCTGAAACAGCAGGGATGCGAAGTCCATGTCCTGATGACGAAAGAGGCAGAGAAGTTCGTTACGCCATTAAGTTTTCAGGCGCTCAGCGGGCAGAAGGTCATCACGGATATGTTTACGACGGAATATACCCCGGAGGTACAGCATATTGCATTAGCTAAAAAAGCAGACATCTTTGTCATTGCCCCGGCAACGGCTAATATCATCGCCAAAGCGGCTCATGGCATTGCAGATGATATGCTGACAACCGTATTTTTAGCGGCAAAGTGTCCAAAGCTGATCGTACCGGCCATGAATACACAGATGCTGATGAATCCTATTACGCAGGACAATCTTGCTCTATGCCGGCATTATGGCATGCATGTTCTGGAAAGTGATGAAGGATATCTCGCATGCGGCGATACGGGCAGGGGCAGATTGCCGGAGCCGGAAGAGATTGAAGATGCAATACAGGAGATTCTCTGCCCAGATAAATATCTGCAGGGCAGAAAAATACTGGTCACTGCTGGACCGACGCAGGAAGCTTTGGATCCTGTTCGGTATCTGACCAATCACAGTACTGGAAAGATGGGCTATGCTTTAGCGCGGCAGGCAAGAAATGCAGGTGCAGAAGTAACGCTTGTTGCGGGACCGAATGCATTGGCGGATATACGCGGTGTAAAAATGATTCATACGCTATCCGCAGCTGATATGGCAGAAGCTGTTCTGAGCAGACAGGATGACAGCGATGTCATGATCTTAGCAGCAGCAGTGGCGGATTATACACCGGCATATCCTGCATCAGAGAAGATCCATAAGAGCGAGGGCGATCTCTCGATAGCGTGCAAGCGGACTGTGGATATTCTGGCAGCTTTAGGCAAAAAGAAAAGAGCAGGACAGATCCTGATCGGCTTCTCTATGGAAACAGAGAAGATGGCGGAGCATACCAAAGAAAAAATGGTGAAGAAGAATTGCGACTTCATTGTCGGCAATAATCTGAAGGAACCAGGTGCCGGCTTTGGTACAGATACGAACAGGACTGTCATTTTCAGCAAAGAGACACAGACCGATCTTGGCCTGCTCAGCAAAGAGGATACGGCTGCGGAAATACTGAAGCAGTGCCTGAAGGAGAACTGAACATGCATATACTGATGACGATTGATGTCGGAAATACTAATATTTCACTTGGCTTAATGGCTGAGAAGAATGTCATCGGATCATTTCGGCTGACGACAAAGACGCCGCGCACCTCAGATGAATTCGGCATCTGCATCCGTTCTCTGATGGATTCAAGCGGTGTCAAGGCAGAAGATGTTGACGATGTCATCATTTCTTCAGTTGTTCCGAAGATCATGTATGCACTAACTTCTTCTATTCGAAAATATATCAAGAAGGAACCAATCATCGTCGGACCTGGCATCAAAACAGGGATCCAGCTGCGCAATGACAATCCCCGCGATGTCGGAGCAGATCGGATCGTTGATGTTGCGGCCGCTCATTTTCTGTATCGGCGCAGCTGCATCATTGTTGATTTCGGAACCGCCACAACTTTTGATTATGTTTCCAAACAGGGGATCTTTGAGTATACCGTTATTGCACCAGGACTTGGCATCAGTGCCAATGCGCTGACTTCGCAGACAGCCAAGCTTCCGGAAATTGAGATCATGAAGCCTAAGACAGTCTTAGGGAAAAATACTGTTGCCGGTATGCAGGCAGGTGTTGTATATGGCTATATCGGTCTGGTGGAAGGTATTATTCGGCAGATGAAAAAGGAACTGAAGGATATGGACTGCTATGTTACGGCAACTGGCGGTCTTGGAAAAGTCATTGCCAAAGAGACACCGGAGATAGATGAATATGATCCGGATCTTGCCTATAAAGGCATGCGGATCCTGTATGATCTGAATCGAAAGAAATAAAAAAGCCAAGCATTCTGATATGATTCCTCCAAAGTAGACAAGTGAAACATACAAAATCTACTTGGAGGGATTTTATCATGGGAAGGAAATCAAAAATATCTTATGAATTGAAAATTCAGGCTTGTAAGGATTATGAAAATGGAATTAGGAGTGTTT